>CAYXVO010000095.1:0-8759 GCA_964467875.1 uncultured Pseudomonadales bacterium
GCCATTGCTGTAATAGGGGCTGTTGGCGGCGGACATGGGCAGCACGGAAATGCCAAGGCCCGAGGCGACCATGTGGCGGATGGTTTCAATGGAGCTGCCTTCTGTCACCAGGCGCTGAGTGCTTTCCGGCCGGCTGTGGTCCTTGTGCAGCGTCTCCACCAATTGCGGACAGGCTTCCAGGACCTGGTCTCGAAAGCAATGCCCGGGACCCAGGAGCAGCAAGTCATGATTGAGAAGCTGGTCTGCGGTAATCTCTTTTTCCCGCGCCAGGCTGTGATCGTGCGGCATCAGCACCACGAAGGGCTCGTCATAGAGAGGCAGGGTGAGCACTTCCGGTTCGCTAAACGGGAGCGCAATGATAATGGCATCCAGTTCGGAGTGACGGAGTTTCTCCCGCAACACGGAGGTGTAGTTTTCCTCGATGTAGAGCGGCATGTCCGGCGCGGCACGGTGCAGCTCCGGCATCAGATGCGGGAACAGATACGGGCCAATGGTATAGATGGCGCCGACCCGCAGGGGCGAGGACAGCTGGTCGCGGCCATCCAGCGCCATGTCCTTGATGATGTTCACCTGGGTCAGCACCCGGCGGGCCTGCTCAATGATGCGGTGGCCGATGTCGGTGACCGTGATGTGGCTCTTGCTGCGCTCGAACAGGGTAATCCCCAATTCTTCTTCCAGCTTCTTGACCGCCACGCTGAGGGTGGGCTGGCTGACGAAGCAGCGTTCGGCGGCGCGGCCGAAGTGCTTCTCTTCAGCCAGGGTTACGATGTACCGTAATTCAGTCAACGTCATGATGAACGATCCACTTCTGTCATCCCGTCTCCTCAACCCACCCCGCATCGGGGCTTATGAGCGAGTGCTTGCGAGAAGGTGCTTGCGAGAGAGTGCTTGCGAGAAAGTGCTGCACTAAACTACGCAGTTGAATCCGTTGCGGGGGTAGTACCAGATCAATGCTGCCGGACGAGTAGTACCGGAAAACAGTACCGGAAAACAGTACCGGAATAACGCTGGAACAACGGCTAACCCCGTAGCGAACGTGCTTCGATAGAATAAATCTATGAAAGGTGCAGCGCAATGCAGGCAATACGTATTCTTATCGTGGGCGCAGGCAAGCTGGGCCTGCCCTTGGCCCATCGCCTGGCCGAACAGACGCCGGTTGCCGTGTTGTCCCGTCGCCCGCCACTGCCCGCGGCTAATGTACTGCCGCTGATGGGGGATGTGACTCGTCCCGAGACGCTGGAGGCACTGCCCCGCGAGATTGAGGTTCTGATCTATTGCGTCACGCCGGGAAGCCATGAGGATGCCGCCTATCAGGCGGTGTTTGTGGCGGGGTTGGAGAATGTCCTGCGGGCGCTGGATCATTCGGCGCTGCGGCGGGTGATTTTCGTGTCCAGTACCGGCGTGTATGGACAGGACGACGGCAGTTGGGTCGATGAGGCGTCGCCCACCGAGCCTGTCGGCTTCTCCGGTCGGCGCCTGCTGGAGGCCGAGCAGTTATTGCGATCCCAGGCGGTGCCGAGCAGCGCGGTGCGGTTTTCCGGTATCTATGGACCCGATCGGACACGCCTGCTTATGCAGATTCTGGCCGGAGAGCTCGCCCTGGAGGCGGATGGGCCCTACACCAACCGGATTCACGAAACGGATTGCATTGGCATTCTGGAGCATTTGGCGCGAAAGGCCCTGACGGGCGAGGCGCTGGCGCCTTGTTACCTTGCGTCGGACTGTGAACCGTCGCGGATCCAGGACGTGGTTGAGTGGGTGGGTACGCAGGTGGATGCGTTATCGGTGCGGGAAGATGCCGAGCCACCTGTGCGCCGCGCCGGGAGTAAGCGGTGTTGCAATCGTCGACTGCTGGAGGCTGGGTTTCAGTTTCGGTATCCGAGCTTTCGGGAGGGGTATGGCGAAATCTTACGGCAGATGTCAGAGCGCTGACAGCTGCCGTCCGGTCTCAGCAGAGCACCAGGATTCCGTCCATTTCCACCTGCGCTCCCTTTGGCAGCTGTGCTACGCCAATGGCGGCGCGGGCCGGATAAGGCTGCTGAAAGTAGGTGGCCATGATTTCGTTGACGGTGGGGAAGTGGGTGAGGTCGGTGAGGAAGATGTTGAGCTTGACGATATCCTGCAAGCTGCCGCCGGAGGCTTCGCACACGGCCTTGAGATTCTCGAACACACGCTTGATCTGCACGCTGATGTCGCCCTGGACCAGTTCCATCGAGGCGGGGTCCAAGGGGATCTGGCCGGACAGATAGACGGTATTGCCAACTTTAACGGCCTGGGAATAGGTGCCGATCGCCTTGGGGGCGGAATCGGTATGAATGATCGATTTGTTGGTCATGCCCGCTCCTGGGAGTTGTTCTAAGGGGATTTTTACTGCCTTGAAACTGGACAGGCATTGTAGGCGGGGTTCACCGGCTTGCCAACCAACCTACGGACTGACGCGACCTGGTTGGTTAGCGCACGGTGATTGGCCGCGCCCCGTTATTGTCAGCAGACTGCTAGTGGCGGATACGCTGAATGTTGGTGACCGCTTTCATGTTGCGGATGCGGCGCATGACCCGCGCCAGGTGACGACGGCCCTGAACATGAATGACCAGGGTGATGGAGCTCAGGTGGGCATCCTGCTCTTCCACGCTGATCTTCTCGATATTGCCGTCGGCCATGGTGACGGCGCTCGCCAGTTCGGCGATCACGCCACGCTGACGTGCCAGCTCCACCCGCAGCTCCACCACAAACTCGTCAGTGATGTCCTTGGCCCAGTTCAGGTGAATACACCGGTTGGGATCGTCCAGGTAGCGAGCGACTTTGTCGCAGCTTTCGGAGTGGATCACCATGCCGCTGCCGGAGTCGATCATGCCGGCAATGGCATCGCCGGGAATGGGTTTGCAGCAGTGGGCAAACGTTACCACCAAGCCTTCGGTGCCTTTGATGGTGACGGAGGGTTTGCTGAGCATGCGATGTAATTCAATGGACGGCGCATTATTCTCATCGTCCGGCATCAGCTGGCGGGCGATGATATAGGCCATGCGGTTGCCGAGACCAATGTCCTCCAGCAGGCGATCGAAACTGGTCACCTGGTTATGCTGAACCACACGCTCCATTTGCTCCGCCGTGAGTTCTTCCAGATTGCGGCCAAAACTATTGAGCGATTTTTTCAGCAGCAGCCGTCCCAGTTCCCGTGACTCGGTCTGTCGTTGATGCTTCAAATAGTGGCGAATGCTGCTTTTGGCCTTGCCACTCACGACGAAGTTGAGCCAGGCGGGGTTTGGCTTGGCGCCGGGTGCGGTAATAATTTCGACGGTCTGTCCGCTCTTCAGGGGCTGACTGAGGGAGGCCAGGCTCTTATTAATGCGGCAGGCCACGCAGGCATTGCCGATATCCGTGTGAATGGCATAGGCGAAGTCCACCGGCGTGGAACTGGCCGGCAGCTCCAGGATCTTGCCCTTGGGCGTGAAAATGTAGATTTCGTCCGGGAACAGGTCGATCTTGACGTGCTCGATGAACTCCAGTGAATCCACCGCCCGTTCCCGTAGCTCCAGTAATTCCCGCACCCATTTCTGAGCCCGCAGTTGCTGGCGGTCGGCCAGTTCCGATGACTGGGTCTTGTAAATCCAGTGCGCTGCAATACCGTTGTTGGCAACCCGTTCCATGTCCTCGGTGCGGATCTGCACTTCGATATTCATGTGCAGGCCGAACAGGGTCGTGTGCAGGGACTGGTAACCGTTGGCCTTGGGGAGGGCGATATAATCCTTGAAGCGTCCCGGTACCGGCTTGTAGAGGGTGTGCATGGCACCGAGGATGCGGTAGCAGCTGTCGACGCTGTCAGTGACGATGCGGAAGGCGTACACATCCATGATTTCATAGAAGGAACGCCGCTTGACCTTCATCTTTTGATAGATGCTGTTGAGGTGTTTCTCGCGACCGATGATGCGTCCGCAGATTCCCATGTCGTCCAGTCGCTGACGGATGCGGTCCTGGATTTCCTGAATGATGCCGAGATGGTCGCCCCGCAACTTGCGCACGGCTTCCTGAATATACCGGGCCCGCATGGGGTGCAGGGCGGCAAAGCCCAGGTCTTCCAGTTCGACCCGGATTGAATTGATGCCGAGACGGTTGGCGATGGGGGCGTAGATGTCGAGGGTTTCGGTGGCAATGCGGCGGCGTTTTTCGGAATTCAGCGGGCCAAGGGTGCGCATGTTGTGCAAGCGGTCGGCCAGCTTGACCAGAATCACCCGGATGTCGCGTGACATCGCCAGGGTCATTTTCTGAAAGTTCTCCGCCTGGGCTTCGGCCTTGGAGCGAAATTCAATCTGGGTCAGCTTGCTGACGCCATCCACCAACTCGGAGACGGTTTCACCAAACTGCTGGGACAGGGCTTCCTTGGGAATGCCGGTGTCTTCGATTACATCATGGAGCAGCGCTGCCGCCAGGCACTGATGATCCATACGCATGTCAGCGAGGATCTCGGCGACGGCCAAGGGATGGGTGATGTAAGGTTCGCCGCTGCGGCGCTGCTGGCCGTCGTGAGCTTGCTCGGCGTAGAAGTAGGCGCGTTTAACCAGCTTGACCTGTTGGTCGTCCAGATATTCGGACAGGCGTTGGGCTAGCCCGTCAATCGTCAGGGCTGATTCGGGAACAGTGTTCATCGCCAAGGTAGTCACGCGTTCCTCCAGACAAAAAACCCGAATGGTGGTGACAGCATTCGGGTCTTGAGTGCACCTCTGCCGCTCCGCTTAAGCGGGAAGGGCTCTTTGTGCGTTTGAGGTGTTCGGTGCGTCCTGTACCGCGAAGGACTTACTGATCCTCGTCTTCCTCATCCACTGCATGGGGGTTGATCAGCCCGGCTGCCACTTCCCGGAGGGCAACCACGGTGGGCTTGTCATTCTCCCAGGCCACTTTCGGTTCTTTGCCCTGAACGGAAATCTGCCGTGCCCGCTTGCTGGCCACCATCACCAGTTCAAAGCGATTTTCCACGTGATCCAGGCAATCTTCAACGGTCACTCGAGCCATCTTTCACCCCAAATACTGTAACAATCTACCCTGTTGCACACAATCAGTGCGTATACGTAAAACGCAACGCGCCGCTAGTGTCGAAGAACTGTGCAGTGTAACGAACTGAGGCGCACTGGCACAAGCGTTTACCGTTAGTTCAGCAAATTTCGTAGCAGTTCCTGATGGCGGTGCTGTTGCACGCTGGTGAGCAGGCGCCGGGCCCGCACGATGGCGCGCAAATCGACCAGCGCATGATCGAAATCTTCATTAATGACCAGGTAGTCATACTCTCCGTAATGGGAGGACTCCGCCGCCGCTTCGCTCAAACGACGTTCGATAACCGCCGCATCGTCCTGGCCTCGGCCGGTGAGACGCTCGCGCAGGGCATCCCGTGACGGCGGCAGGATAAAAATAGAGGCGCAAGGTTTTAGCTTGCGAACCTGCTGGGCGCCCTGCCAGTCAATCTCAAGAATCACATCCACGCCTTGCGCCAGTTTGTCATCCACCCAGCGCTCCGAGGTGCCGTAGAAGTTACCGAATACCTCGGCATGCTCAAGAAAGGCGCCGGCACCAGCCATTTCCACAAACTGTTCGCGTGGAACGAAGTGGTAGTTCACGCCTTCTTCTTCCGCCGGGCGTTTCGGCCGGGTGGTATGGGAAACGGAGACCTGGAGGTAGGGGTCGGCCGCTACCAGGGCCTGAACCAGGCTGGTTTTACCAGCGCCGGATGGCGCCGAAATAATGTATAGGGTACCCAGGGCTTTCATAGTCACGGCGATTCTTCTCGACTCTTTGGCTGCTCGGTGATTTGGCTGTTCGGCGATTGGGCTACTCGACCATTTGGATCGTGCCGGCTTTACAGGGGCTTGCCTGTTATTCGATATTCTGGATCTGCTCACGCATCTGTTCGATCAGCACCTTGAGTTCGACCGCGCAGCGGGTGGTCTCGGTAACGATCGATTTGGACGAAAGGGTATTCGCCTCACGATTCAGTTCCTGCATGAGAAAGTCTAGCCGACGTCCAACCGCTTCGTGACTGTTGAGGGTGGCTCGCACTTCTTTGACATGGGCGTCCAGGCGGTCCAGTTCTTCGGCGACGTCCGCTTTCTGTGCCAGTAACACCATTTCCTGCTCTAGCCGGTTGGGGTCGAACTCGATGCGTAGCTCCTCAAAGCGGGCCAGAATGCTCTCGCGCTGGCGCTGGAGAATGTCCGGCAAGTGTTCCCGAACCTTGGCGACGATCAGATTGATACGATCCAGGCGGTCGTCGAGCAAAGGGCGCAGTCGCAGGCCTTCGCGCTCCCGCGTTTCCACCAGGGAGGTCAGTGCCTCCTCGAACAGCCGCAGTGCTTCTTCCTTTACCGGATCCAGATCGGCTTCCTCGGTTTGCAGGACACCGGGCCACTGCAAAATACTAAAGGCATCGACGTGGGCCGGATTGTCGAGCATCCGGTTGATTTGGTTGACGGCGCGGTTGACCGCCTGAGCCAGTGCGGGATTGATCTGGAGAGAATCCTCAGCCTGTGTCTCTGGCTGATAGCGCAGACTGCATTCGATCTTGCCGCGCTTGACGTAGGTGCGGATCAATTCACGCAAATCCGACTCCAGGTCCCGAAGGGTATCGGGTAGCCTGAAATGAGGCTCCAGATAGCGGTGATTGACGGTGCGAATTTCCCAGGTCAGGCTGCCCCATTCCTGGCGAACATCGCTGCGCGCAAAAGCGGTCATGCTGCGTAACATGCCAAGGTCCTCTCAAGGCGTGTACAAATCCGAAATAGGGGGCCGATAGCGCCTTTCTTTCGGTGCTTATTATGCGCTCTACGATACCAGTTTCACCGCGCCGCTGACTAGGTCGGGGCGAATCGAGCCCGCGGATGGAGCGTCTGGCAAGTAGTGGTTGTGGTACCATGGCGCCTTTTTCCAGACGAGGATCAGCAGACCATGAGACCAAGCGGACGTACTCCCGAGCAAACCCGACCGATTCGCATTACCCGTCATTACACCAAGCATGCGGAGGGTTCTATTCTGGTGGAG
Organism: uncultured Pseudomonadales bacterium; assembly: GCA_964467875.1. GTDB lineage: Bacteria > Pseudomonadota > Gammaproteobacteria > Pseudomonadales > Oleiphilaceae > JAEZAA01. Next base: position 7,024 of record CAYXVO010000095.1, read on the forward strand.
TTTGGCGACACCAAGGTCATCTGTACCGCGTCGGTGGATACTTCTGTGCCACGTTTCTTGCGTGGCGCCAATCAAGGCTGGGTTACGGCAGAGTATGGCATGTTGCCCCGAGCCACCGGTTCGCGCACCGACCGTGAGGCGGCTCGGGGTAAGCAGGGCGGGCGTACCGTGGAGATCCAGCGCCTGATCGGGCGCTCGCTGCGCTCGGCGGTCGATTTGAGCAAGCTGGGTGAGCATAGCATTACGATCGACTGTGACGTCATTCAGGCCGATGGCGGCACGCGAACGGCGGCCATTACTGGCGGCTGCGTGGCCTTGGCTGACGCCGTGCAGTATTTGCTCAAGAAAGGCATGATCAAACAAAATCCCTGGAAGCAGCACGTAGCGGCGATTTCAGTCGGTGTGGTGAAGGGCGTACCGGTGTTGGATCTGGATTATTTGGAAGATTCAACGGCGGAAACCGACATGAATGTGATCATGACTGACAAGGGCAACTTTATCGAAATCCAGGGAACCGCGGAGGGCGAGGCGTTCTCGGAAGCTGAATTGCAGAGCATGCTGGGACTGGCTCGTCAGGGCATTTACCAGTTAGTCGACGCGCAGCGCGCCAGCCTGGCGCTATGAGAGAGAGCCAAGGCGTGGAAATGAACGACCGGCAAATATAAGAGATCGGAAGGAGATGAAATAAGAATGGCGCCCGAAGGCGCCATTTTTTTCGGCAGAGCTATAGGTTTAAACAAGAGCTATAGATTTAAACAGGAGCTGCAGGTCTAAACAGAAATTGCAGCTTTAAACCGGAATGTCATAATCAACGATCAGCGGCGCATGGTCCGAAAAACGGGTATCGCTATCGATCCAGGCGCTGTCGATGATGCCCCTTAATCCAGGCGTCACGATTTGGTAGTCGGTGCGCCAGCCCCCCTGTTTGCGCCAGCCTGCGGCCCATTGGGGCCACCAGGTGTACTGCTTTTGCTCCAGGTTGAGTTCGCGAAACGCATCGACGTACCCCTGGAGGTCGAACAGCTCGTCCAAGCGGCCGCGCTCATGGGGCAGAAAGCCCGAGACCTCTTGCGTATGCCAGCGATTACTGGCATCTGTGACCAGGTGCACGCTGTGTAAGCTGGCGCAGAAGATAAACTGGCGCCGCTTGCGGAGCGTCTTATTGAAATGCACCATCAGGGCATCCATGAAGTCGTCTTTTTCCTGCTGCTTGGAGGCATCTGCGCCAAGGGCGCAAGGTGCGAGCAAGGTGGCGACGCTGACCTTGTCAAAGTCGGCCTGAAGGAATCGTCCCTGACGGTCGGCGGGCTCATAGGTGAAGCCCGTCATGATGGCCTTCGGCATGGTACGGGAGTAAATCGCCACACCGCCTTCCCGGACATCTTCGGCATCGAAGAAAAAGGCTTCGTAGCCGTTGGGGTGATAGATCCCGTCATCCAGTTCATAGACCTTGGCCTGGATATCCTGTACGCACACGACGTCGGCATCCTGCGCCCGCATCCAGTCGAAAAAACCGGCTTCGGCGGCGCGTTTCAGGCCGTTGACGTTGATCGTGACTACCCTCATAGATGTTCCCTATAAAGCTTTGCGTGTATGATACCGAATTCACATTTCTTTCAAAAGACCGCATTGGTGGCACAGAACATGTATGACTATCAAAGGGAATTTATCGAGTTCGCAATTTCTCGTAACGTTTTGCGTTTTGGTGAGTTTACCCTGAAGTCGGGACGTATCAG
>CAYXVO010000096.1:0-7194 GCA_964467875.1 uncultured Pseudomonadales bacterium
CGCCGGGTTGTAGTAGGTCGCCGCGACCTGCGGATTAAACATCGACAGGGCTTGAGCGGATGCAACATCACCTGGCATCAGGCCATAAGTCGTACCGATGTTGCCCATGCTGGCCCAACTGGGCGCGGCGCCCAGGGTGAGCATGGCGAGGGTGAGCAGGCGAGGAGCAGACGGGAAGTGACCAAACATCAATAATACTCCGTTGTGAAAACTAAAGTTCGCGCCCGGTTGCCGCATCTGCCGGGGCGGATGCGGAGGAGTTTTCTTCTTGTTACGGGCACGTTTTGGTACAAAAGAACCAAAAATGGTGGTTAGTCTAAATATAGACGCTTCCAGGCGAAAGGTGAGTAACTGTTCACGAATTTCGAGAAGCAGTGCACATGAGAAGGCAGGCGATGTCCCCAGCAGGATTGCCAGGGACGTCAGAGGTCAGGCGATTTTCTGTTGAGAGGTTGCAGCCGAAGCAGAGGGGTTAACCTGATGATCCTTCAGTAGTCCCAGAAGATTGTCCCGCCATAGGCCCAGGCAGCGCTCGCGTCGTGCCTGGCCGACACCCATGCTGTGAAACAGGCGCAACGAGATGCTCAGGTTGCCATTGGTGTTGAGGATGCCGGAGCTGACCGGATACGACGGGCTGCCGGGCGGACTGGCAATGATGACGGATCCCTGCGGATAGCGGCTATTGCTCCAATCCAGCTCCCAGTCGCCGACGAAGGAGAAGGAACCGCCGCAGCGTGTCGTTTGGCTGATACGACGATAAAGCCAGTTGACGCCCGCTTGGCCAATGTAGCGGCCGATGTGGGCCTGGCGCCAGGCCCACCAATGCTGGCCGCTCTTGAGCGCAACGCGGATGATCTGGAGGATATCCGCGGCGGAGGCCGTGGCCGGAACATCCAGGTTGACGGCGGACGAATGGTTCATTTCTTCCCGCGCCAGCTTGACCGGGCCCCGTACCGTGACCGGCAGCAGCCAGCGCGCGCCTTCCGGTTGGTCGCAGAGTTCGCTCATCACCATCCGGTGTTTGGCCCAGAGTATCCAGGCCATGAGCGGTACGCCCGAGCTCTTGGCGAACTGTTCTAGCGCCTGAGTGGTGGCCTGATCGAAGACATGGCTGCTGATGGCGTTGCCCCGGGTGTGATCCTGGTCCGGATCCGCGAAATGGCGCCAGTTGCAGCGCGGTGGCTTAATGATTTTCATCGCGCCCCGCTTCCAGAGTTCGAGCAGGGATGGCTGGTAGGTTTCCCGCGAGGGTGGCATTGGCTTATAGCCGACGCCCCATTCCTTGAACAGCAGATAGAGTGCACTGATCCCGTCATAGTCCGCGTGGGGTTTGGTGTGCCACTCCTGGCGACCGTCGGGCAGCATCACGCCCAGGTTCATGTTGTCGTCGATGCCGGTGGCTCGCCGCGCCAGAAACCACATGCCGATGTAATCGCGCTGGTTCATAGTCTTGCTACCTCTATATACGGGATGCGATCCGGGTCCAGGGTTGGAATCGGATTGTCGCCGTAACTCACCAGGAAATGACGGCTCGCCATGGTCTGCCGGCGAAACCGCAGAACCGCCTTGCGGAGCGGGTCATTCTCGAAAAAGCCACACACCAGGGCCGCGCGCTGTCGCTGCATGATCTTGGTAAGTGGGCGCAGCAGAACGGCAAGAACGTGGGGGTCATTATCGCGGATCAGCACCGAGTGCAGGGGGTGGTAATTCACCAACCCTCCGGCCGTGGGGAGTCGTATGCCGCCGAAGATCGCACCGTACAAGTTGTAGGCGTGACGGATCAGTTCCATTTCCCGGGTATAACTGACCGCCCGCGTCTGCTTGAAGGATTTCTGGTTCCAGATCCCCGCCATGCCCTGTAGCTCGTTGCCGCGCCAGGCCAGCCAGTAATCGCTGATCTTCAGGCCCCGGTAATAGCCGCTGCCATTGAGCAGGTCCTGTAACTGGTAGACCGGGAAAAACTGCCGCTGGGGCGCCAGTTGGTCCATGAAGGCCTGCATGGCGGGCAGGTCCTTTTCCTCGGCGGGGCGAACCGTCAGCCCACGGTTGGAGAGGAAAAGCGGCGGCGCGAACAGCATGCTGCTCTCTATCTCCCCGCAGGGATAGTAGGTCGGCAGTCCGGCCCGGCCGCTGCCGATGGTGTTCAGAGAGGTATCGTTATCGGAGAGGATGACGGTCTGCATCCACTCGTTGTCGTTCAACATCTCCCGTAGACGACGGAACAGGCGAACCAGCAGCGTGGAGCCGCGCTTGGCGGGATCGATGCGCAGGTCGTGGGCATAGCGGATGTCGCGCGACTCGCCGTTGATGTACATGCGGCGCGAGCCGATGTTGAAAATGGCGAGAACGCCGGCGTCGCTGTCTGACTCCTTGGCCAGCCAGATTTCCGGGCGTTCACAGGTCACGTGGGCGCCCAGGAAGAATGAAGGCATCCGCTCGAAATTCAGCATGATGCGGCCAGGTTGCGGTGTACTGTCAATCAGCTGAAGGATATCAGCATCATCTGCTTCCGTGGCGGGACGGATGATGAGGCTCATTCGGCACCCCCCTCAGCCATCGAAAGCGGGGAGACTGCTTGCCGCAAATCTATCGTCATGTGGTGGTAGCCTTTGAACAGTTTATTCTTGTTGATCGATTCTTATCGGAAGCCGCTTAATGCGTTCCCTCCTTGGAAGACTGCTTGTGTCAGAGTATAGCCAAGGTCTGGCTGCGGAACTGTGCGGTACTGCAAATGGCGTTCAGGGTCTAAGGTGGCGCCGGTCGGAGTGCGGGCACCTGGTTCGAGCAGGATGAACACGGGAGCAGGATCAATGCAGACGGGGTGAGCGGGACTTGGCGTCCGTGCCTCTTGGTGTGTCCAGACCTTTTTGTGTTTCCATAGTTTGTGGTGTTTCCATAGTTTGTGGCGTGTCCATATCCTTTGGCGTGCCGGCCCCTTGGAGGAGGGCCCTATTGCTGGTGCGGGTGGACCGGTGCCGGTCTGAACCCGAGGGCTTGTGTCGGCTTGCCCTCGCACTGTTGGGCTGTAGCTCGGACGCAAGGGCTTCCAGTTTTGCCGCATCCTCCGGACGAATCCGGGAGCGGCAAAACTGGCTGGCACGGTAGGGGAGCGGGCGCAGGTAATGGATAAAGCCCTGGGGCCTGAGCCCCTGGCCGCTCAGGAAAGGGTTGAAGCGCAGCTTGTCCCGGTCGATGGCCACTTCCTGCTGGAGATGGATTTCCACCAGTGGTTGCCACTCTGTGGCCAGTTCAGGGCAGAGAATTTCCAGCAGGAATGCCGCCTGGTTACGTGAAACCGCTGTGCGGAGCCGATCGTGACGGTCGCGCCCGGTGATGAGGGCACGCGGCAGCTGGACTGGCGTGGGCCGCAAGCGCAGGCGGCAATCGGACCAGCCCTCCACGCTGAAGGGGGAGATGGCGAAGTAGTCGTTGGCGAGGAAATCCCGGGTGTTGGTGTTGAGAGCATCCAGAACCAGGGTCCAGGGCGCACGCGCCGTGGCCAGGAGCAAGTCCTGATTGGCCGGGGTAATGGCTTCCCAGGGCTGCGTCGCGCGGAAACGGATCGCACAGCCCAGCAGGTCCGGCAGCAGACGATGATCCTGGCGCCAAAGACCGGCGGAGTGGCGCACGAGCGCCTCGCCGGACAGTCGACCGGCCAGATCTGCTAGGGGTGGCGCCAGTGTGCGGGCTGGCTTGACCTGAGCCGAGAAGCAGACGCCTCGCGGGTGAAAGGCACTGGCCTCACGAAATGCGCTGGCGATGCCGAACAGGGGAGACAGGAACGCGCCGGTCCAGAGGCCGAGGGTTTCCCGAAAGCGAGTGGTAGGCGGCAACATCGGTCAACTCCTGGCGTTAGGGCCTAAAGTCTGAAAGCTTTTATCGTCGAGTGGCGGAGGCAAGAGAAAAGGTACGGGCCCTGTCAGCGGCCGTCCTGCATTTCCTGCATCCCCTCCCAGTCACTGATTTCCTCGGCGCTCAGGTGGCCGTCATTGTTGTAGTCAAGCTCAATGAACTTACTGACCAACGGGGCGTTGTCCTCGGCTTCCTCGGCACTGATCCGTCCGTCCTTGTTTTGATCCAGTTTCACAAACAATTTCTGCTGTTGGTCCTGCAGTGCACCCTTGTCCCCCGCAGTGGATGTTTCCGGCGTGTTTTGGGCAGTCGCAGCGCCGCTCATCGCGAGCAGCAGAAAAACGCTGCCCAAGCGCGTTAGGCGCCTGGAGCAGGTGGGTGTCAGGGTAAAGGTCGATTTCATGCAGTGAGCCTCCAGTCTCTGTGTGATCATCCTGACGCGGGCCTACAGCGTTAGGCACCCACGCCCTTGGCTTCCTTGTGTTCCGCCGCCGTGACCTTTTCGATCACGGCTTCCGGGTGATGTCGCATGATCAGTTGGGTGATGTCCCGTTCTCGTTCGGGTGGAACGTCCACCAGCATGAGGTGCGAGCCATTGCGGATCTCCGATTCAAACTTGTCGACTTTGACATCAGGAATCGAGACACCAATCATGGTGCTCGCCCAAATGCCAAAGACCAGGCCCAGAAGCGCCACCCCCAGGATGGTCAGGGCGATGCTACCGGGCGTTTCCACCGGCAACATAAAGGCTGCGATGGCACCGGCAATGGCGCCGGAAATGGCGCCCAGGATCGCGCCACGCTTGGCCGCATGCATGACATCGGATGTCTGGCGCACATTGGCCTTGTGGAGCTCCATGCCGTCCAACTGCTTGCTGTCCCGGCACACCACATGAATGGCATCCCGGCCGATACCAACACTGTGCAGCTCATCGGTGATCCTGATGGTGCTGCCTGAGTTGGGTGTCAGAAAGTACAGACGTTGCATGATGGAGTCTCCCCTGGTCCGGGTCGGTTGGGACTGCCAACTGCGCCGGCCTGCGAGTGCCGACGATCTCCAAATCTTACAGTAAAGTGCGTGGCGAACAGGGTGTGGCACGGGTGTATTCAGCCTATGGCAACGCCCGGCGTGGTGGAGCCAGTCAGCGCCCGCCAAGTTCGCCGGTAATACTGGACGAGCCGGTCTTGCCGCCCTGGAAGGACTGGATCATGGGCTCCAGGGGCCGGTTGCGGGCTTCGATGGTCACGTAGTATTCGGGTTGGTAGTTGTCGGCGATATAGACGACCTGGTGCTCGGGGAACGTCAGGATATAGTAGGTGAGGTTGCCTTTTTCCTGGATCTGTTTATCGACCAGATCCCGTGTGTTGCGGTTGCGAAGCACCTGGGAGATGCTGCTGCTGGGGGCCTGTTCGCCGTACAGGTCCTTCAGGTATTCGGACGCGGGAATCGCCGTGCGCTCTTCAAAATCGGCGCGGGGCACAATGCTCACACTGATCGAGCTGTCATCCCGGTAGGTGGTGGTCAGACTCAGGTTCTGGAGCGACTGGTGCTGAATGGAATCCGCCGGCATCGCCAGGGAATAGTCCCCGATGGCGAACCCAATGGTGTCATCGGATTGGCCGTAAGCCAGGGTGGAGAAGGCGAGGCTGGCCGTGAGAACCAGGCTGGTCGTGAGCGTCTTGCTGGCCGTGAAAGCTTGGCCGGCTGTGAGAACCTGGCTGGCAGTGAGAAATAGTCCTGAGATTCGTCCTGTCATCATGCACCCTGTCATCGTGAATTCTCCCTGGTCTGGCTCTGCCTTCGGCGGCGCGCCCTGCTGCGGCGCATCCAGGACCGGAAGGACCGGCGCCGGGCTGTAATGGCGATTGCTTACTGAATGATGTGCTTTTTGCCGGGCCAACCAAAGACGGTGATTCGGTTATGATCTTGCTAATCCGGCCTGGATAGCCAGATGGCGCGGGATCTCAGTGATTTGCGGCAATCGGAGCCGGCATCTGGCTGGCGGCCGGAATGTAAATGCGGTGATCGAAGTTGGCCCCGCGTAAGACATTGTGGTGGATCAGATCGGTGAGTTGCGGCAACAGTTCGTTGGGCAGGTCGTGGCCCATGCCCGGAATGAGGCTGAGCTGGGATTCGGGAATGTGCTTGGCCAGAAACTGGGCGCCGATCGGGCGCAGGAGCGGGTCTGAATCGCCGTGGATGATCTGGGTTGAATGCGGGATCTGCGGCAGGAGTGTGCGTAGCGAGCCGGTGGCGGCGATGGCCATGACCTGGCGCAGGATACCCCAGGGGCGGTGGCTACGCTCGTAGTTGCGTCGCAGTATGTCCAGGATCTCTTCGTCCGGCGCTGGGTATTTGGGGCTCTGGATGGCGCGCCAGCAGCCGAGGCCAACTGATTGGAAGGACTCCCAGCGATGGCCGAGCAGCGCGCCGCGGCACAGATGCCAGGCGGCGGCCAGATTAATGGCGGTCATGCGGGCGTCGTTGGTGGAGGTCATCAGTAGCGTGAGGCTGCTGACCCGGTGTGGATAACGTGCCGCCAGGATTTGCGCAATCATGCCGCCCATGGACGCCCCCACGATATGGGCGGCGGGCAATTGCAAGGCGTCCAGGATGCCCAGCGTGTCGTCCGCCATGTCGTAGAGGCTGTAGTCGGCACGGGCTTTCAGGCCCAGGGCATACTGGCTGTAGGCCAGTGGCACGTTACAGAAGCAGCAGGGTTCAACTTGGGAGGACAGGCCAATATCGCGGTTGTCGAAGCGGATGACCCGATATCCCTCGGCTGCCAGTGCATCGACCAGGGCATCTGGCCACAAGGTCAACTGGCCGCCGAGTCCCATGATCAGGACGATGGGAATTCCTTGGGGGTTGCCACGCTCCTCTACGCAGAGTTCCAGACCGTTACTTTGAATGAAACATTCGGTTAGTTGCATGGCGATGCCTCCGCCGGCCCGGTTGATTGGCGACAACCCGGCACCATTGGCCTGAAGCCAGGATGGCGGACGGCAGGCCAGGCTGCCTGCACGTGAATCCTGTGCAGGATCTACGGGTTGTGTCCATAAGATAAAGAGCGGGATCTGCGAGACACAAGGTGCGAGCCGCAAGCCAAGGCCGCGGGTGGCAATGCCTGAACCGGTCTTGCCCAAACCGACTTTCGATTGTCACGAAACTACTTCATAACTAGTCATATTTCCTGCCATCGGCGCCTGCCGGCGCTCGCTCGGGAGGCGAATGTCGGCACCAGGGCTGGCTGCCGTCGGCAGGACTGCGGCGGAAAAGGACGGACAGAGCAAGGAGCGTTTATGAAACAGTTCGACACCTCGGTGCAGGATTCTCCCGTGA
>CAYXVO010000096.1:7204-8755 GCA_964467875.1 uncultured Pseudomonadales bacterium
GGCTTCGGCGGATCCGCCTTGATTGCACCCGATCCTGAAGCACGCGTAGGCGGACAGGATTGGGATTGGCACGAAGCCTGTCGCGTAGCCGCACTGCTCGGCTTTGACACCGAGGCGCGACAAGCTCGTAGACGAGGCCTGCGGACCCGCGCCGAGACACCCTGGCAGCCGTCCGCCACGCTCAGCAAGAGCCAGCGCGCGACCTGGAGCTCGCGCGAGGTGGTCATTGTTGATCACCTGGCGAAGGGGAACTGGTACCAGTTGGTGGTGGCGCTGGAAGACGCCATGAAGGGGCGCCACCCGTTGGAGATGACCACGTTCCAGCAACTGCACTTTCTTGCCTGCGCCCTGGCCGGTGTTGATCGGATAGCGCTGCCGGAACAGGACCGGGAGGAAGGAGGCAGTTTCATCCAGGCGCTGTACGATCTGTGCAAACTGGTTCAAATCGCGCCGGACGAAGATCTGGAATGGGCGTTCGAACAAGGCCTGACCGAGCTCTCGCCTTATCTGATGGGGGATCGGCCCGCCCAGGTGAGGCTGCTGTATGGCGTCGAGGTGTCGGCGGTGCCCACCGCCGAGCGGATTGTCCAAGGACTGGGGCATAGCCTGGGGCTGGCGGAGCGTGTCGGTCAACGGTTCGCGGCAACGCGCCTCTATTTCGAGTTGAGCCAGCGTCCTGCGGCGTTGGTAAGCCGTGAAGATTTTCTGCAACTGCAGGAGCTGGCGGGCGATCAGGCATTTTTCCACAGCTTTCTCGGGCGCCAGCAACTGGTGCACTGGCACTCCGACCGCCAGAGTATTCGTCATGGGTTCGAGCACCTGTGGCGAGCCTATCAGCAGGCGCGTGAGTTTGCCGAGGAGCCCAGGGTCGAATTCGCCTGGCTCGGCGATGGGGCGTTGGAAATCGCTGACGAGACTGTATTGCGGGCAGCGCTGCAGGACGGGCTGGCCTATCTGGCTCAGAGCTTAACGGCCTCGCTGGCGGCCAACCGGTTTCTGCGACATCTGTGGCGTCACTTCCTGTGCCGTTATCAGGCGGAATTGGGATCCCTGGAACAGGCGGATAGCCTGGCGGCCTTGCTGCAAATTCGCGAGGCGCTGGCGGATGAAGCCGATGCCGCCCTGGAATTCGCCATTGCTGATCTGGCCGCCCGGCTCAAGCAATGGCAGCACGTTGAACGGGGCTATCTGCAAGGCCTGCGCCTGGAGCCCGACAATATTGCGGCCATTCAGCAACTGGCCGGCTTTTATCAGAGCCGCAGTCGCTATCAGGAGGCCCAGGCGTTGCTGAGCAAGGCGTTGCGCCAAAAGCCAGGCGACGGTGCTCTGGTCAACAGTCTGCAAGTCGTCGCGGGACGGCTGGATGTTCAGCATCAGAACTCGCCTTTCCTGACCCATAATCCAGAGGGCGCGCCGCGGCCGTTGTGTGTTCTGGAATCCTTGGACGAGACATTATTGCTGGCCGTGGCGGCACTGGTTACAGGCTTGCGCCTGGATGACAGCGGACAGTTGCGGGCGTAATACGCCCGGATGCGCCGGCGGAACGAGCGG
>CAYXVO010000097.1:0-5520 GCA_964467875.1 uncultured Pseudomonadales bacterium
AGCGGAAATTGCCGCTGGCCTGGAATCACCGGCCTCGGAACAGGCATTACGCATGAACTTTCAAATGAGTCGACTTTCCGCCGGCCTGGGCACGAGTCAAGTCCAGCAGCCCGCTCAGAAGGAGCTTATCGACATACTTGCCCGCTGGTATGGATTGGCAGCGGTGGCGCCGTCGACCCGCTCCGAGGTGCAATCCCGGATTGATCGGGCGCTATCGACTATACTTGAACGAAACTAGGCTTGAGACGCGCGGCGTGAGACACGTTAAATGCATCAGGAAGCGGATGTGCGCTTCCCCTGCGCATTTGAACAAACGGCGGCCCTTGGGGGTTGCCGTATCCGCGCCGACCGATATAAACGGTGAAAGTTTCGCCGGTCATTCTTACAAAATGAACATTTTACCGGGCTTGCAAAGACCAGTAAGAATGGGCAATCTTTTGGAGGTGATCAATGCTTATCCAATCCATGACCATACCAATGCGACGATGTTTGCGTCGGTTCGGCCCGCATTAGAATCCGGTAAGACCGTCGGTCGCGGTATATCCGGTGATTCCGGTATATCCTTCGATAAAGTTGAATTTTCCCGCAACATTCCTCATATATATGAGATAAAAGCTCTTCATTGGTACCCATCATGATGCGTTCCCTGCGACTTGTCCCTTTTCGCCTTTTGGCCCTGTTTGGCTTGCCGTTTGGCCTGTTCCTGGTCGGAATTCTTGGCGGAGCCGCCCAGATCAACGCCGCCGGCGTGCAGTTCGAGGCCCTCCAACCTACCAGCGCCCAAGTTGCCGCAAGCCGCAATGTGGCCCGCAGTCTGGAGTACGGACACTACCGCAGCCAACGTCTGGACGAGACCCTGTCCTCCAAGATTTTCGACAGTTACCTGAAGAATCTGGACAGTCAGCGCCTCTATTTCCTGGCATCTGATATCGAGGAATTTGAAAAGTATCGTAACCGCCTCGACGTGGCGCTGAAGTCCGGCCAGCTCGACGCCGCGTTCACAATCTACAATCGTTTTCAGACCCGGATGGTCGAGCGCCTGCAGTTTCTTACCAGTCGCCTGGACAAGGGCCTCGATAACCTGGATTTGTCAGGACAGGAATACATTCTTATCGACCGGGAAGAACAACCCTGGGCAACCTCATCCAAGGCCTTGGACGAACTCTGGGAGAAGCGCCTGAAGAGCGCGGTATTGGGTATCAAGCTGTCCGGAAAAAGCCTTGACGAAGCACGCGACACCCTGAAGAAGCGGTATCAGAGCCAGCTGAACAAGACCCTGAAGACCAAGAGCGAAGATGTGTTTCAGGTGTATATGAACGCCTTTACCGGCGTCTACGACCCACATACCCAATATTTCTCGCCGCGCGTTTCAGAGAACTTCAATATCAACATGAGCCTGTCCCTGGAGGGTATCGGTGCCGTGTTGCAGTCCGATAACGACTTTACCAAGGTCGTGCGCCTCGTGCCCGCCGGTCCCGCCGACAAAGGCGGCCAGCTCAAGCCCGCCGACAAGATTGTTGGTGTGGGTCAGGGCGCGCAAGGTGAGATCGTCGACGTGGTCGGCTGGCGTCTGGAGGACGTGGTCGATCTCATTCGCGGCCCCAAACGCTCCGTGGTGAGACTGCAGGTCGTGGCTGCCGGAGCCAGCAACGAAAATGACACTAAACTGATCAACATTGTCCGTGATCAGGTCAAGCTGGAAGAGCAGGCCGCCCAGAAGCAGATTCTCGATGTGCAGCGTGGCGACCAGCAATACAAGATCGGCCTGATCGATATTCCGACCTTTTACGCTGATTTCCGGGCCATGCAGGCGGGCGACCCTAATTACCGCAGCACGACGCGGGACGTGCGCAAACTGGTTGAAGAACTCAAGCAGGAAAAAGTCGACGGCGTAATCATTGATCTTCGCAATAATGGTGGCGGCTCGTTGCAGGAAGCGATTTCGCTGACCGGCCTGTTTATCAAGGACGGTCCAACCGTGCAGGTCAAAACCGCCGACCAGGAAGTACGGATTTACGAAGATCCGGATGCAGATATCGTCTACAAGGGTCCACTTGCGGTCATGGTCAACCGGATGAGCGCCTCTGCCTCCGAAATTTTTGCCGGAGCCATTCAGGATTACGGTCGCGGCCTGATCCTCGGTGACCAGACCTTCGGTAAGGGCACGGTTCAATCCGTACGCAACCTGGTACACGGCCAGTTGAAAATTACCGAAGCCAAGTTTTACCGGATATCCGGTGGCAGCACCCAGCACAAAGGGGTGATCCCGGATATCGCCTTCCCCACCATGATCAACACCCAGGAAATTGGTGAGGACGCGCTGCCGGAAGCGCTGGAATGGGACAAGATCAAGGGTGTGCCTTTTGACCCTTATGGAACCTATGAGACCCTGGCGAGTCAGCTAAATCAACAGCATGAAGCCCGCATGAGCAGCAGTCCGGAGTTTCAGCTGCTGTTAGATGAGATCAGCTTCATCCGCGACAATCGCGAGCAGAAGCAGATTTCTCTGAACGAAAAAGAACGCATCAAGGAAAAGGAGCAGCTCCAGGCTCGCCAGTTGGCCATAGCGAACAAACGTCGGGTTCTGAAGGGCGAGCCCCAGTTCAAGAACTTCGCGGAACTGGAAGCCTTTGAGGAAAAACGCGCCAGTGAGTCGCCCTCCAAGCTGCGGGAAGTGGATTTCCTTTCCCGAGAGAGCGGTGAGATCCTGGTGGACGCTATTGAGCTCAATCAGCAGATGGTGGCTAAGCAGACCACACCCTGATCCTGCCTGTCTCAGTCCTCGTCAGCGTTCAGATCTGAATGTTGATCGCCAAAGCCGGAACCGGTGCCTGCGCGCTGGTCCCGGCTTTGTTCATAATGCCGTCGTAAACAAAGGAATGTTGCCCATGGAAAGCCTGATTCTGATCCTGCTGTTACTCTGCGTTGGCCTGCTGGTCTCGTTACACCTGCGCCTGAGTGGCTGGCGTGACTCCAGGCTCCGGGATGACCAGGTCTTTATTCAGATCCTCCGCGATGGCCAGGGCGAGATGCCTCCCCAGATCAGCATTCAGATCCTGAATCCTCTGGAGGTCGCCGAGCAGGAGTCCGCAATCGGGCGCTTCCTCGGTAAGCTATCCCCCGCCCTTATCTCCCGTCAGGTGTCCCTGAAAACTGCAGAAAATATTTCAGGAAACGCGGTATCCGCGCACATATTCAAATCAATCATGGGGAACAGGTGAAGGCCGCGAGTTGACAGGAGCCCGCACGGCTTTCTAAATAGGGCTTAAATTACTTTAGATATCCGTTAAGCAAGGCCCAGACCGAACAAGACACGGGTCAATTAGGACAGTAGTAAATAAGACACGGGTTAATAAAGACACGGGTTAATCCAGACATAGCTCTAATGCGGGCGAATGCGGTCAGCCAATAGGCTACGCACCTGTTTCCAGCACCTTTGCAGAGACCAACGATGGCCGATAAGACGCAAAAGTCCGATAGCCAAAAGCCGAGCGCAGCCAAGCCAGATGAGGCAGACAGCAATGCTCAGGAGCGGCACGAACAGAGCCCGGAGCCGGCGCCCTTCAGGACGCCTCACACGCCCCCAGAGCACCGCGGCCGTGATCCGCGCAGGCAGAACGCCGCCTCCGATGAGCCCTACAGTCTTCTGGAGCGACTGAGTGACTTCACCAGTTCTGCCTACCGCTTTGCCCGGCGCACCACTGACGGCTCCCTGCGGGTAGGCAAGGCGCTGATCAAGTCACAAGATCAACTCAAGCTGATGCTGGCGGCTGGCCAGTCGCTCAAGGATCTGCGGGAAGTGGCGGGGCTTACCCGGGCCGAACTCAGTGAGGCGCTGAATCTGCGGGACAAGTCCGTGCTGGAGGCGGTGGAAAACGGCACCGCAACTCTGTCATTCGAGCTCATTCTGCGACTGTCGGCACTGCTGGCACGTAACGATCCCATCCCCTTCATGCTGCGGCTCACCCGCACCTATAACCCCGAGCTATGGAAAATCCTCAACGACTGGGGGCTGGGCCGGATTCCGCTGCAATACGAGCGGGAACGTCAGTTCATCAATATCTACCGGCGCCGGGACGCGGCCCGCAAGCTGTCTGATCAAGGATTTCAGCACGTGTTGCGCTTTACGCAAGAAGCCTTCGAGATGGCACTCCATTTCGTAGCCGAACAGGAAAATCTGGCGGATGAGGAAAACGAAGTGGTCGACGAGGCCATGGCGGATGAGCCGCGTCGCCAAGGCCGTGGCGAACGCCCATCAGAGCCGGAAACTCGCCGGAATGGGGCGGACGAGAATAAGCGCTAGGCTTTTCCGCGCTTGCTCAGAGCTGCTCGCACCGGCGGTTCCTCACGGCTTCTCAGAAATCATGCCCCACAGGCGGCTCTTCACAGACAGCTCTTCACAGACGACGCCCCACAGGCAGCTCTTCACAGACAACTTTTCATAGAAAAATTTTCATAGACAGCTTTTCATAAACAATAGGGGGCAACGCTACAAGGCGAGCCGGTATCCCACTTCCAGGCGTACCGGCTGGTGCCACACCTCCTCCAGCATCACCTTGAGCAGTTCCAGGTCAGCCTGCTCTACGGGAATCTTCGTCAGGATATTAGCGGAAAGCAAAACTTCCCCCTGCAGTACCCTCACCTGCACGTTCTGAAGGCGCAGTTCCTTGCCATTGATCTGAAACTCCTCCGACGCCAGACGGTGCTCCGCCGCCCAGTGGGTGCGGATCCGGTCAAATGACCAGTACAGGGGCACCGCCACAATCAACATGAGCACCATCGACAGGCCGAGTCCGCGCACGCTACGGGACGGCTGTTTGATGGGCGCAAAGCCAAGCACGAGGAAGGTCAGCGCCGCCGCCAGGGCAATGCCCACCAGGTTGGTGAGAAAGAGTAGAAGTGCGCCCCGGACCACATACCCGTCGAGCCAGCCGATACCAATTCCCGCCACCACCAGCGGCGGCACCAGCGCGACCGCGATGGCAACGCCCGGCAGGCTCTTCATGACACGTTCACGGGCATGGGCGTAGCCACCCGCGATGCCCGACGCAATGGCCACGCCCAGATCCAGTAGCGATGGCTGCAAACGCGCAGCGATCTCACCGGTCAACTTCTGCATTGGTACCATCAGCGCAATCAGCGCCGCGGTGGCCAGGGCAATCGCGATGCCGACGAAAATGGTCACCAGTGAGTCCTGTAGCAGCCCCTTGTCAATCCGAAGCACTCCCATGGACAGGGAAATAATCGGAGACATCAACGGGGCCAGCACCATCGCGCCGATGATTACGGCCGCACTGTCGAGGAACATACCGAAACTCGCCACGATGGCACTCAGCACCATCAAGGCAATATAGTCGGCCTTGATGGTCGCATTGTCCTTCAACAGCAGGAACAATTCCTTGAAGTCCTCCTCCAGCGCGTGGCTGAAAAAAGGTACGCGGCGGGTAATCATGGCGAGCCGGTCGGCGTGGGTTGGCAGGTTGTCCACCTTCATGGTGTCCTTGGCCACCTCCTGCGCTT
>CAYXVO010000097.1:5530-8753 GCA_964467875.1 uncultured Pseudomonadales bacterium
CAGTGCATAGAAATGCTCGGCAAGGTTCAGCCGGATGGCTTTCGGAGCGACCTGTATATCCAACGCCTCTGCCTCCCGTCGCTTGCCGTCCACGAAGTAGGTCAGACTCTGGTTACCCTGCACCGTCAGTGAACCGGTCTTGATATAGCTGATGGCGTCGGGTAGCCGACTCAGCGGACGGTTGCCGCGAAATAGCGACGTCAACAGGAACACCAGGTATTCGCCAACGGATTTGGGCGCGAGAAGCAGGACGGACACTTTTCCGTCCTGCACGGAGACACTCTTATTGATCAGGCTGGCGGCAACCGTGTTCAGGTCGTTTTCGATCACAACCAGCCCCGTCAGGGCCGTTTTGATGCGAACACCCTTGCCGGTGGTCAGCGTCAGGGGCATATGGCGCAGGCTAAATAGATTGCGCAGGCTCACCAGAAACAGCATCAGGTTACGCCAGGTGGCTGTCCAAACACCGGGCGTTTCAGCCAGGTAACTTTTGCTGCGCCGGTCCAGAAAAGGCGTCTCACCCAGCATCAACATGCCCATGACGACTTCGCCATTGCACTCGAGAAGATCGATGGCCTGTTGCGGAACCTGAAACGCCAGGATCAATGCGTCGTCCAGCTTCTGAGGTAGCTTGAACAACCCTCGCAGCGCGGAGCCTGCATTTACCGGCACGAGCCCAACGGACAGATCGCGGACGTGGGCCAGTGCCAACACTTGCGTCACATCCACGTCCTCGGCCACCGTGACCAGATGATCGCCAGCTTGCAGGATACGATCCGGATCCGCGAGAAACTGATCAACAGGAACGGACTCGATCGCAATGCCCCGCTCCTGGGCAAACAGCCTGACCTTCTCCAGTAACGCCTCGGTCTCTGGGCGATACAGCACAAGCGCGCGTGCAACCAATTCCATACAGTCTCCTGATCTGTCCCTGTCCAAGTTTGTTTAGGCATTAAATTGACACGGTCTACCCGCGCGTTCACTTAAGCCATTTATCTGAGTACCGGTTGAGCCACTGTTGTATTCGGCGGCTCGCTAGCTACCCATGTGGGCCAGCATTTTCGTCCGATCAGGCTGTAGAACGACGCCTTTTTCCGTAACGATGGCGTCAATCAGTTCCGCGGGCGTGACATCGAACACCGGGTTAAACGCCGTTGCCTGCGCCGGGGCCAACTGCATGTCACGAAGCTTCAGAAGTTCTTCCTGGGCTCGCTCCTCAATCGGAATGTCACGCCCATGATCCAGTTTCATATCAATGGTGCTGGTTGGTGCCACCACCATGAACCGGATCCCGTGGTACCGGGCCAAAACAGCCAGGCTGTAGGTGCCAATCTTGTTGGCGACATCGCCATTGGCGGTAATCCGGTCGGCGCCGACAATGACCCAGCGCACCGCGCCGGACTTCATCACATGAGCAGCGGCGGAATCCGCGATCAAAGCGACCGGGATACCTTCCTGTACCAACTCCCAGGCCGTCAACCGCGCGCCTTGCAACCAGGGCCGTGTCTCATCGGCGAACACCTTGTCCAGCAGGCCCGCCTTGTGGGCGCTGCGAATCACACCCAGGGCCGTGCCATAGCCACCGGTGGCCAGGGATCCGGTATTGCAGTGGGTGATCACCGAGAATGGTTCGTCAGCCCGCATCAGCTGCGCGCCAAACTCGCCCATGCTCTGGTTGGCGGCAATATCCTCCACATGGATGGCTTCCGCCTCCCGGGCCAGGGCCTGGACCGGCGATTGGTCGTCCGGCAAACGGTCAATGACACCACGCATCCGATCCAGCGCCCAAAACAGGTTCACCGCCGTGGGGCGAGATTGCGCCAGTGCCTGGACATCCGCCAGCAGACCTTCCCGCCAACCCTGCCCTGCGTCAACCCGCGCCTGGGCGGCGATGACAACGCCATAGGCAGCAGTAATACCGATGGCCGGCGCGCCGCGCACGGTCATTTCCCGGATGGCTGCCACCACCTCGTCCAGGGCGCCACAACGAACATAATGTTCTTCAATCGGCAGCAACCGCTGGTCCAGCAATTCCAGATAGGTCCCGCACCAGCGGATAGCAGTCACACCCTGAGTCATCTCGCAACCTCTCGATACCATAGAAAACGGCAATTCCAGGCGATCCGGCCCGGCTTTATGCCTGCACGTCCCGCAACGCCCGCCATTATAAAGGAGCGCGCACTGGATGCCGATCCTGCGTTGGTCATCCGGGATGGACGGGATATACTTAGGCCCGCATATTGTTAACCCACCCCGCAACCGGTGCCCGCATTGATGACCGAACGCCAGGCTGTTGATACCCTGATTTCCGCCCGCTGGGTCATTCCGATCCGTCCCCAGAACCTGGTGCTGGAGCATCACACGGTGGTGATCCAGGATGACCGGATCCTGGCGATTCTGCCGACCCACAAGGCAGTGGAGCAGTATCAGGCCCGCCAGAGCGTTGATCTCCCCCACCACGCAGTCATGCCGGGCCTGATCAATGCCCACGGCCACAGCGCCATGACCCTGTTCCGGGGCTTGGCCGACGACCTGCCCCTGATGAGTTGGCTGCAGGATCACATCTGGCCCGCCGAGGCCCGCTGGATCAACGATGAATTCGTGGCGGATGGCGCGGAACTGGCACTGGCGGAGATGGTGCGGGGTGGCACCACCTGTTTCAGCGACATGTATTTCTTCCCGGACGTGACCGCCCGACTGGCCGCCCGGCATCAGGTGCGGGCCCAGATCTGCTTTCCGGTGCTGGATTTTTCCACCAACTGGGCGAACGATGCAGACGAATACATCCATAAGGGACTCACACTGCACGATCAGTACCGCGACAGTGAGTTCGTATTCACCGCCTTCGGCCCCCATGCACCCTACACCGTGTCTGATGCTCCCCTGCAAAAGATCGCAACGCTGTCGGCGCAGTTGGACATCCCGGTGCAGATCCATCTGCACGAGACGGCCTTCGAAGTGTTCGATGCGGTCAAGAACCACGGCAAACGCCCGATCAATCGCCTGCACGATTTTGGCCTGCTCTCCGCCAATGTGCAGTGCGTGCACATGACCCAGATTTCCGACGAGGATCTGGCGCTGTTGCAGCAAACCGGTGCCCACGTGGTCCACTGTCCCGAATCCAATTTGAAACTGGCCAGCGGCTTTTGCCCGGTGGACCGCCTGCTCAAGGCCGGTGTCAACGTCTGTATCGGCACTGACGGCGCGGCCAGCAACAACGATC
>CAYXVO010000098.1:0-8747 GCA_964467875.1 uncultured Pseudomonadales bacterium
ACTGCCCATGTCGACGCCGATGGCAACTGGTCTCTGGACTATCGCGGCACACCTCTGCCCGATGGAACCTATAGCATTACCGCCCAGGCCACTGACCGGGCCGACAACCTGTCCACCGTGTCAGCGCCAGTCTCGATTACAGTCAATACCAATACCACGCCTCACCCTCTCACGGGCGCCCGCCTTGGGTGGTCGGTGGCGTCCGTCGGCGACCTCAATGGTGACGGCTTCGAAGATTTTGCCGCAGGCGCTCCCCATGCGGACAACGGATCCGTCTATGTGTTTTGGGGAAAACCAGGCACCACCACGCCAACCATCAACCTGGATAGCAACGGCCTGATCGCACCCGCCGACGGCTTTCGCATCCTGGGCGCCGCATTCGACGACTACTTGGGCGAAAGTCTGGGTGGCGCGGGCGACTTCAACGGTGATGGGTACGATGATCTCTACATCATGGCACCCGGCAGCAACATCGGCGGCACCGATCGCGGCGCGGCCTATGTCGTCTGGGGGCGAAGTGGCGCCACTCGCGGAGATGTCAATTTATCCTCCTTCGCCACCGGTGCCAACGCCACCAACAGCAATGGCATCGTTATTCTCGCTTATGAAAACAGCCAACAGTTAGGTGATGCCCGCACCGGTGAGCAAGGCAATGGCCAAGCCATTGTCGGTGGCGGAGACTTCAATGGCGACGGCGTGCAGGATCTCCTGATTGGCCATCGAACCAGCGACCTGAACGGGATCGATAGCGGCCAAGCCTACCTGATCTTCGGCAAGCGTGGCGCAACGCGGCAGAATCTGGAATTGCAGAATCTCGGCGCCAATGGCTTCAGCCTCCATACGACCGCCAACGCCGGCGCACAATTGGGCCAAGGTGTCGGCTTTATCGGCGATTTCAACGGCGACGGGTATAGCGATATTATCCTGGGTGCACCCCACTCCAGTACTCGAGCACCCGCGGCGGGTCAGGCTTATATTGTGTTCGGACACCAAGGCCCCTCATTCGATAACCTCGACGTCAGCGCCCTGAATGGTGCTAACGGCTTTAATCTCCTAACCGGCGGTGCTGGTAGCAACCTGGGCCATTCCGTCGCCGGTGGTGACTTCAATGGCGATGGGCGTGCCGATATCCTGGTGTCCAGCCATGGCAATGGTCGTGCCTATGTGGTGTACGGCTACAACAGCGGCTCCTATCCCGACATCGATGTGGATCTGATGCCAACCAGCACCGGCTACGAGATTATCGGTGAAACTGGGGCAGACGCCCTCGGCCACGCGCTTGCGTCCGCCGGTGACTTTAATGGAGACGGCCGCGACGACTTGATCCTGGGGGCCTACCGCAGCAATTCGGGCGGGGCTGAGTCCGGTGCGGCCTGGCTGGTCCTGGGAACACCTGGTACCACGCGCGGCCCCCTCAATCTCGGCACGCTGGGTGCCACCGAAGGCCTCAAATTCACCGGTGCCGCTGCAGGCGATTATTTCGGCAACGCCGTTAGTCATGGCGATTTGAACGGAGACGGGTTCAGCGACCTGATTATCGGCGCACCCGGACATGACGCCATTGCCACCGATGCCGGCACCCTGACCGTGGCTCTGGGCCACGCACTGGGTAGCCCCATCCTGTCCGGACTGACCGGCAGTGCCGGTGCCGATCACATTGTTGGCACCGATGGTAACGATCTCGTGATCGGGAACGGCGGCGCCGATGCCATTTCAACCGGAGCTGGCGGCGATACCATTTTCATCAGTGATCTGGATTTTGCCAAAGTCAACGGCGGACGCGGCCAACCCAGTGATCGAACAGACGTACTGGTTCTGGCGTCGGGCCTGACCAATCTGGACATCACCACGTTAGAGCCCGAGCAGATCCGCAATATCGAACTGATCGATCTGGGAGATCTCGGTAATTCGTTGCACCTGAGCAAGCTGGGCCTCCTCGCCCTGTCCCGGGAAACCAACCGGCTTTATGTCCATGGCGGTAGCAGCGACATCGTCACTGTGAAAGCCGGAGAGCCCTGGGTTCACAGCGGCACGCAAAGCATCGGTACCACCCTCTACAACGTCTATCTCAATGACGGCGCAGAACTCTACATTGAATCCACCTTAACCCAGGAAGACATCGGCGCCTTTAGGTACAGCAAGCGTTACAACTTTGACACGACAACGTCTGGGGCTGGCGTAAGCGGCGACGTCGCCAATTTCCCGGTGCTTATCCGGATTACCGATCCTTCCATTATTGATGCCGTACACCTCGGTGCACCTGATATCCGCTTCCTGGATTCTGACGGACACACCTGGCTGGACTATGACATTGAGCGCTGGGACCAAGCCAGCAACCTGGCCGATGTCTGGGTCCGCATTCCAAAAATTTATGGCAACGCCAATGGCGCCAGTGAGTCCAGTTGCCAAGCCAGTCGCGCGGCAACCACTCGATGCAACCATGTAATCCTGCACTACGGTAGCAACTCAGCGACGGTTCCGGATGGCCAGCAGAAGGATCGGGTCTGGATCGATTACGCAGGCGTTTGGCACCTCAATGAAACCAGCGGCGCGGCAAAGGATGCAACGATTTTTGGAAACGACGGCATATTGTCCGGCTCGACCTCAACCCAAAATGGCATTACCGGTACCGCGCGCAAATTTACCAGCTCTAGCGGGCGTATCAATGTGCCCTACGATGCCTCATTCGACGCATCGGGCAAGGCATTTACCATTTCCGCCTGGGTCGGCGCGCCTGCAAGCTTTTTGGCCAGCGCTCAACACACCTTGTTGAACCGAGGCTCATCTAAGAGCGCGGGCTACTGGCAACTCGAGAGCAGCTATAAGATCTTAATCACGAACTTCGGCGAAGCCTTTACGATCAACCAAACTGGCTATCAAGAGGTCTCGCTCAAGATGAGCCCGGGATTCTCACCCACGACCTTTGACGGCGCCGAATGGAAGCTATACACCATTGCCTATGACCCGGCCGCAGGAACCAAGCTGTATGTCGCTAACCCAGCGGTCATCGGATCCCAGGTTTCGTTTGACGTATTGGAAGACCGATCGTTGAGAAATATGGAGAACAAGCAACCGCTATCCTTCGGTGGTAATAACTACACGTTCGATGAAGTCAGATTGGCTCGTTACGCCATATCCGCCGATGAATATAAGCTGATGTACCAGAATCAGCGTCCCGACGGCCAAAAGCTGGTCAAATAGCAATCAAGACAACCATCACCTGACCTGACCATAATTAGGAGGCAGCCCACCAGCTAATAGCAGGAAAAGTCCATGGCCAGAATCGTCTCTGTCGAACTCGTCCTCGATGTAGAAACCGAAAGCGAGGCCACCGATGCGGTGAATGAAATCTTGCGGGAGGAACAGCGCAGCAGCTTCTCCCCGGATTCCCGTCTTATCGACTATCAGATTGGCGAAGTCGGGGCCTCGGTCACCTACGACGAGTCCTACGAAGAAGGCGATGCCTTTCTTTAAGGCTCTCTTCCCAGTCATCACACCCAGTCATCACACCCAGTCATCACACCTGGTCAAATCTTCTGGCCCCCACGGGCGTTGCGCCTCACAATAGTTCCGCAAAAGGACCTGACCAGGAGGCTTCATCCATGCCCGTGCATGAAATTCGTCACCCACTGATCCGCCACAAACTGGGCCTGATGCGCCAGGCCCAAGCCAGCACCAAGAGTTGCCGTGAACTAACCGAGGAAATTGCCGCCCTTCTCACCTACGAAGCCAGCCAGGACTTCGCTCTGGAGGACTACGTTGTGGAAGGTTGGGCGGGGCCCGTAACCGCTCAACGCCTGGCGGGCAAGAAAGTGACGGTGGTTCCGATCCTGCGGGCGGGCCTGGGGATGCTGGATGGCGTGCTGTCGCTGATTCCGGCGGCGCGGGTCAGCGTGGTGGGTCAGATGCGCAACGAGAGCACCCTGGAAGCAGAAACCTATATGCAAAAGCTGGTCGGCGAACTAGACCAGCGCCTCGCCATCATTCTCGACCCAATGCTGGCCACGGGTGGTTCCATGGTCGCCACCATCGATATGCTCAAGCGGGCGGGCAGTAAAGAGATCCGTGCGTTGGTATTGGTTGCAGCACCAGAAGGCATCGCACGAGTCGAACAGGCACATCCGGACGTCCATATTTTCACCGCATCCATCGATGAAAGACTCAATGACAAGGGCTATATTCTGCCCGGCCTAGGCGACGCGGGTGATCGCCTGTTCGGAACCAAACAAAAGGAGGCGTGAACGAGGCAATCGCTTTAGCCATCCCTAATTCACCGATCCCGTGAAACCGCCACCCTGCGCAGCCTCGGTTACCATTTCACGTTGTCACGATATGCCGTCTGACAGGCTGAACTTCCCTATTAAATATCACGGCCATTCTTGCTAAAGCCCACGACATGTACTTTGCTTATACCAACGGTATCGATATTCGCAGGGCGTTTACCCAGAAGCAATTCTTAACAAGAAAGATCATTGTGCCCTAATGGTACTTGCCGCCACGGGACTTCGGTCATCGGATCGATCATCCGACCTCTGGGCAGGGAACCGAGTTTCCCTGTGCTCGGCCCCCAAACGAACATTGAGGCTTTTCTCTCTATCCCATGTTGCGCTTCAAAAATTTAAGCATTAAGAAAAAGCTGATGCTGGTGGTTCTGCTGACCAGTAGCATCGGCCTTTTCATCTCCGTTACCAGCACACTGGCCTACGATTGGGGCAAGCAGCGGGAAATTCTCGCTCAGGAAATGACCATATTATCCCGTGTGATTGCATCCCGTAGCGCAGCGGCCGTCAGCTTCGACGATCAACTGCGCGCCATCGAAAACCTGTCTTCATTGCTGTTGCGTAAATCCGTCATCAGCGCATGCATCTACAATGCCCAAGCTCATGTGTTTGCCAGCGTCGATACGCAAGGTAATGATGGAAAACATTGCCAGGGCGCGGTATTGGCGGACGGGCATTATTTTTTCGACCATTATCTCGACGTCTACCAATCCATCACCCTCAATGGAATGAGCATCGGGACTCTGATGGTCAGAACCGGCCTGGAAGACCTGGACGAACGCCTGAAGCGTCAGGTTCTGGCCAACTTCGCAATTCTTCTCATATCACTGCTAGGCGCCCTGCTGCTAACGTCCCGATTGCAAAGGGCGATCTACCAGCCGATCGTCCGCCTAGGCGAAGTCGCCTCTCAGATTACTCAGGAAAACAACTACACCATCCGCGCCGAAATCGACAGCAATGACGAGCTTGGCCATACCGTTGCGGCATTCAACACGATGCTCAATAAAATTGAGCAGGATAAGGGAGCACTGACACGCCTGGCGTATTTTGATCCCCTGACCGAACTGCCAAACCGTCGCATGTTCAGTGAACAGGTCGAGGCTGCCTTGAGCCAGGCCCGACGCAGTCGGATCAAGATTGCCCTCATCTTTGTGGATCTCGATAAGTTTAAGAAAATTAACGACGAACTGGGCCACGACATCGGCGACCTGCTTCTCAAATCCGTGGCGAAGCGGCTATCGGCGTCGATTCCAAAGACGGCCACGGCCTTTCGCCTGGGTGGCGACGAATTCACGGTGCTGCAGGTTGGCCTGACTAACGCAAGCGATATTGAAGTGACGGCCACCAGCATTCTCGACACCCTACGGGAACCGCTCATCCTGGCGGGCACTCAACTGGCCATCTCCGCCAGTTTGGGTATCGCCGTCTCGGATGGCCACGATAACCTGACATCCATCATGAAGAGCGCGGATATCGCGCTGTACAAAGCCAAGGACGCCGGACGCGATAACTTTCAGGTTTTCAGTCACGGCTAGCAAATGATCGAAACGCTGCTTGCACTAGGCAAGCGCGCCCCCCCTCCCCCCGCGAAACGCCAGTACCAGCCATTCGCCATAACCGCGCCAGCACGATTAAGAACATCCGTCTAAGCCTGGCACAGCGCCAGCCCAGGCTTATCGCGTCCGGCTCATGCGCGCAGGCCATCAGAGATGTGAACTCCCGACGCGCTCTCCTTTACGCAGAAATCTGAAATGTGAAATGTGAACTAGAATTGTAAGTGACCACTTACATTCACGGTGTTCCTCGAAGTTTGGCGATGGAGCGGAGCGTTCCTTTTTGGCTTTTCCTTACAGTAGCCTGTGCATTCGCATTAAGCGCATGCAGCCCTGGAGGCGTATCCGATCCAGACGCCGAAAAAGATCTCGTGATTAATCCAGGCGGCAGGGGAAGCGAAGAGTTGCCGCCGGAGCCGATTGATGAAGACAATGGCGAGGAGGTCGAAGACGATGACGCGCCCATCGACACCACCAAGCCCTATGTCACGGCAATCATCACCGAGCGCGGCCCCGTTGGCTCCGGCATAATCTCCGACGACCGCATTCAGTTCATGGGTGGGGCCGCTGGCGGCACAGCGGTAGAGATTTATCTCGATCGACGCCTGATCGGTTCGACCCATGCTCACAAAGATGGCGAGTGGATTTTCGACTATTCCCGGTTTGTTCTCGCTCCCGGTGATTACAGCCTATCCCTCATCTCAACGCTTCGTGATGGCAGCAAGGTTCATTCCGCCAAACCGTTCAGATTCACGCTCAAGCCGGATGCACCTCCCGCTCCCTACATCGAGGGAGTCCTGCCGGACACGGGCATCTCGGCGACGGACGGCATCACCAGCGCGGCCCACCTGACTGTCGAGGGTACCGGCACACCCCTGCTTCCGGTTCATCTGTTCCTTGATGGGACCCCCTTTGGCAACACGCTGGCGGACGACCAAGGACACTGGACTTACCATCACCCCGCGCCCATCGCGGACGGTGCCTACAGTTTGTCCGCGGAGAGCGTGGACCGAGGAGTCCGCAGCGAGATTTCCGTGCTATTTCCGCTGCAGATCGACACCTTCGCCGCCGCCCCCAACATCACGGGAATCACGCCTGATACCGGACTCCACCCCAACGATGGCATCACTCAAAGCGCGAACCTGACGCTGTTTGGCAACGGCGAAGAAAACGCCCAGATCGAACTCTATCTGGGCGGCACCGCCATTGGTACGACCCAGACCACGGCAAATGGCGACTGGAGTTTCAACTACACCGACGTAACTCTGTCCGAAAGCAGCCACGCCTTCCGCGCGACCGTCACCGACATCGCGGGCAATATCAGTGCCTCATCCCAGATCTTTGGCGTCGTAGTGGATCAGACAGCTCCCGCCGCCACAACCGAAATCGCCCTGGTTGATTCGGACACCGGCGCGCCCGATGACCTCATTACCTCCTCAACCCGACATATCTTCACCGGCACCCTCGATGCCGGCTATCAGATAGAGCTATTCCTGGATGGAACTTCGATTGGAACGGCACAAGCCGGCGACGACGGTGCCTGGAACCTCGACTATCGCGCAACCTCCTTAACCGAAGGCACCCACACGCTCACCACCCGCGTGACCGACCTTGCCGGCAACCAGTCCGCGCTGTCCAACCCCGTCAGCCTGGTAATCGACAGGTCCGCGCCCGGGATACCCACGATCACCGGCATCTCCGAGGATACCGGCAGCTCCGCCAATGACGGCATAACGCGGGACAACACGCTCGTAATTTCCGGCATAGGCCCCGCAAACGAGACCATCCGCGTCAGCCTCAATGGAAACTTTATTGGCACCAGCCCCAGCAATGGTGGCGGAGCCTGGACCTTCGACTATACCGGCGTACCACTGCCAAACGGCGCCCATGTTCTGACAGCGGTTGCAATGGATTTGGCGGGAAATTTGTCGGCGCCATCTGCCGCCGTAAATATCCTGATTGACACGGCGGCCCCGCCCGCGCCCAGCGCCATGACCTTTGCGCCGGACTCGGGCATCGCTGGAGACGGCATTACCAATCAAGGAAACCTCACGTTCAATGGCACAAGTGAAGCCAATGCCATGATCGAGGTGCTTTTCGACGGAGTGTCTCTTGGCACCACCACCGCCGATGGCGCGGGCATTTGGACCTTTGATCACTCCGCGACCACGCTGGATCCAGGCACCTACGGCATGACCGCCATAGCCACCGACGTTGCCGGCAACAACTCGTTGGCCTCCGCTACATTGTTCGTCTCCGTCGACACCAGCGCCCCGGCGGCACCGGCGGTGACCGGGATATCGGACGATACCGGTGTCGCCGGCGATCATCTCACCAGCGACCCGACCCTGATCTTCCATGGCACGGCCGAGGCCCATGCCACAGTGGAAGTGTTCCTGGATGGCGCTGCCCTGGGCGCAACGACGACGGATGAAACCGGCAACTGGTCCTACAATCACACCGACACCTCGCTCAGTAACGGCACCCACAGCGTGAGCGCCATCGCCACCGACGCCGCCGGCAACAGCTCGCCAGCCTCCACCGCCCTGACGATCGCGATCAATACCGATCTGCCCGCGACACCCGCCGTGACCGGCTTCTCCGACGACAGCGGCGAGCTCGGCGATTACCTCACCAACGACACCACGCTGATCTTCAGCGGTACCAGCGAGCCCAATGCCAGCATTGAGGTGTTTATCGGCGGCGTTGCCATCGGCACCACCACCGCCACTGGCGCTGGCGCCTGGTCGTTCGACCATAGCGGCACCACCCTGGATCCCGGCACCTATGACGTGACCGCCACCGCCACCAACAACCTCGGCACCACGTCGCTGACCTCCCCGGCGCTGACCCTGACGGTCAATACCGATCTGCCCGCGACACCCGCCGTGACCGGCTTCTCCGACGACAGCGG
>CAYXVO010000099.1:0-8693 GCA_964467875.1 uncultured Pseudomonadales bacterium
ACGGCATTTTCGCGAAGTCGGGCTCAATCCCCGGCAACAGGATTTCACCGTGGTGGGGATCGGTGACATGTCCGGCGACGTATTCGGCAACGGCATGTTGCGCTCGGAGCACATTCAACTGGTCGCGGCATTCAATCACCTGCATATCTTCATCGACCCCAATCCGGATGCCGCCGTTAGTTATCGGGAGCGCCAGCGCCTGTTCAATCTGCCCCGGTCTACCTGGCTGGATTATGATGCGGGCCTGATCTCAGCCGGTGGTGGAGTGTTTCCCCGCACCCTGAAATCGATTCCCATTAGCCCCGAGATGAAGGAGCGCTTTGGTATCACCCAGGACCGCCTGCCGCCGGCCATGCTGGTGTCCGCCTTGCTGAAAGCGCCGGTGGATCTGTTATGGAATGGCGGTATCGGCACCTATATCAAGTCCACGGATGAGAGCCATACGGACGTGGGCGACAAAGCCAACGACGCGGTACGGGTCAATGGCAATGCGCTGCGTTGCAAGGTGATCGGCGAGGGTGGCAACCTGGGCATGACCCAGTTGGGGCGGGTGGAGTACGCCCTGAATGGCGGCAAGCTGAACACGGATTTCATCGACAATGCCGGTGGTGTGGATTGCTCCGACCATGAGGTCAACATCAAGATCCTGCTCAACGATCTGGTGGCGGAGGGGGATCTCACGGAGAAGCAGCGCAATCAGCTGCTGGCGGAGATGACCGAGGCCGTGGCGGAACTCGTGCTCAAGAACAACTACCGCCAGACCCAGGCGATCAGTGTGGCCGAAGCCGAGGCCGCGCAACGCATGGAGGAATACCGGAGCTTGATCAGCGATCTGGAACTGTCGGGCCGGCTCAATCGTGCCCTGGAAGGCATTCCCGACGATGAAGCCATCGTCGAGCGCAAATCCCGGGGCCTGGGGCTGACCCGACCGGAGTTGGCGATCCTGTTTTCCTATGTCAAAGGCCACCTCAAGGAGGTCCTGATCGAGAGTCATCTGCCGGAGAACGATTACCTCGCCCGTGAGCTGACCGGGGCGTTTCCGGCACAACTGGTCGAGCGTTTCGGCGACCGCTTGCTGCAGCACCGGCTGCGCCGGGAAATCGTGGCGACCCAGATCGCCAACGACCTGGTCAACCACATGGGCATCACCTTCGTGGGTCGGCTGCGCCAGTCCACCGGTGTCGGCATCGCGGCCATTGCCGAAGCCTACATCATCGTGCGGGACGTGTTCCAACTGGAGCATCGCTGGCGTGACATTGAAGCGCTGGACTATCGGGTGCCAAGCACAGTCCAGCTGGCCATGATGAACGAACTGGCGCGGTTGATCCGGCGAGCTTGCCGCTGGCTGCTGCGCAACCGGCGCAGCGAGCTGAACGTGCAGGCGAACATGATGAAATTCTCCCAGGGCATCGAAGCCATCGGCGGCAACTGGCCCAGTTTGTTGCGGGGCACTCAGTTCGAGTACTGGAACGAGCGTCATGAAGAGCTGATGGCGGCAGGCGTGCCGGACCAGCTGGCCTCGATGGTAGCCGCGTCCATGCATCTTTATTCAGCGCTGGGGATCATCGAAGCGCAGGGCCAGACCGGGGCACCGTTGGAGGTGGTGGCCGATCTGTTTTTTGCCATTGGTGAGCGCCTGGAATTGCAGTGGTTTGCCGAGCAGATCGATGCCCTGCGTCCTAACAATCTGTGGCAGGCAATGGCGCGGGAGGCGTTTCGTGAGGATCTTGACTGGCAGCAACGGGCTCTGACCGTGGGCGTGCTGCGCCATTCAGTGGAAACGGCGGATCTGGGTGAGCGCCTGGAGGCCTGGAGCGAGTGCCATCAGGAGCTGATTGACCGCTGGAACGGCATGTTAACGGAACTCAAGGCGGTGAAGGTTCCAGAGTACGCCATGTTCTCGGTGGCACTGCGGGAACTGCTGGATATCGCCCAAAGTACCCTGCACGTATCTGATGGGGGCGAGTAGGGCGACGTCAACGTCGTGTTGAGGAGATTTCCGCTACCGGGCGTTAACGGGCACCACCGGAATGGCGGGATCTGAGACTTGCTGCGCTCGGAGGTCTGGGTGAAAATGCCGCCATGCGTACCTTGATCGTTGATCTCTACATTTCTTCCGACCAATACCTGCGGCTGTATCAGGGTGTTGCGCGAACGGTGCATGCCCGCAGCCGCGAAGGACTACGGGTGCAATTTCCCGCCGTGATCCTGCAGCGCTTTCTCACCCATGAAGGCATTCGCGGCTCGTTTGAGATCCGCTTCGACGCCGGCAACAAGTTCGCCGGGATCGAGCGGCTGTCATAGCCTATCTTGGAAATCTGACTAGGCGTCATGGACAGCTGACATAGCCTTGTTGGCCGAGCTACCTCGGGCGGCAGTCTCAGTCGTAATTGAAAGACCAGAAGCGGTTCCAGAAATCCAGCACCTTGGCGGGATACCAGAGCTTGCCATAGCTGCCGTTATAGCGGGCCAGGGCCGGAAGCACGCTGCCGCGCTCGCGGTCGAGGTAATGCTTGAGGATGGTGCAGCCATAGCGAAGGTTGGTGGCCACATCCATCAGGTCATCGTCGGGGCGGCCGATTTCCTTTTTCCAGAACGGCATCACCTGCATCAGTCCCTGGGCGCCCGCACTGGAAAAGGCAAAGGGATCAAACGCGCTTTCCACATGAATGACCGCCAGCACCAGCTCCGGCGAAAGATCGGCCCGGTCGGCTTCCAGGTGCACCAGCTTGAGCAGGGCCAGACGTCGCTCCGGGTCCGGAATGTGGCGGGTCAGGCGCGCGGACATATCCACCAGCCAGACTTCCGCATCGAAACGGTCCAGAAAACTACTGGCTTCGTTGACGGTTCTGCGCAGCGCTTCGCGCAGGGCCGGATCAGGCTCGGCGGTCTGTGCCAGAGCAGGGGCCATACCAAGCATAGCGGTGAGTGCGAAGAGGAGGCTTAGGTGCCGAATGGCGGGCAGGAATCGGTAGGGCATTGGGTGCCGGTTACGGAGTAGCACATCCCATGCGGCTGAAACAGCGTTCCTCGCTGCTGAACAGAAAAACACGAATGAAAAACAGTCTGGTTTAGCCATGGACAACACGACGGCAGAATAAGGAACACCCTTAGAGTCTATCAGGCGTTCCAGATTCTGCCGTGGTGGCGATCACATCAGCTTGTCGGCCAGGAACTCCGCCAGCTGGTCCAGGGCCACGTCCTGCGACTCGGCATCGCGACGGCCCTTGTATTCCACGGTACCCTGGGCGAGGCCGCGATCACTGAGCACGATCCGGTGGGGAATACCCATCAGCTCCATATCGGCAAACTTCACGCCTGGGCGCTCGTTGCGATCGTCCAGCAGCACATCGATGCCCTTGGCGCCGAGATCGGCATACAGCTGCTCGGCGGCATCGCGCACCGCATCCGACTTGTGGTGGTTGAGGGGCACCACGGCGATGCGGAAGGGCGCCAGCGCTTGGGGCCAGACAATGCCCTTGTCGTCATGGTTCTGCTCGATGGCGGCCGCCACGATCCGGGACACCCCGATGCCGTAGCAGCCCATGGTCATGACCACGGACTTGCCGTTCTCGTCGAGTACGGTGGCCTTCATGGCTTCCGAGTAATTCTTGCCCAGCTGGAAGATGTGGCCCACTTCAATGCCGCGGGCGATTGCCAGGGTGCCGTTGCCATCGGGGCTGAGGTCGCCTTCGACGGCGTTGCGCAGATCGAATACCTCGCCCAGGGGCAGATCCCGTTCCCAGTTCACGCCCCGCAGGTGTTGGCCGTCGCGGTTAGCGCCGCAGACGAAGTCGGCCAGATGGGCCGCGCTACGGTCCACGATGACGGGGATCGACAGGCCTACCGGTCCGATGGAACCGGCGGATGCACCGGTTGCAGCCTGGATCTGGGCATCGCTCGCCATCACCACAGGACTGCCCACCAACGGATGCTTGCTGGCCTTGATCTCGTTGAGTTCATGATCGCCACGCAGCACCAGTGCGACCACTTTGGCTTCGTCCACCGCGCCTTCCTCGTCCCGTCCCAGGACCAGGAGGGTTTTCACGGTTTGCGTTGGTTCAACCTGCAGGAAGGCACAGACTTCGGCGATGGAGCGTACATCGGGCGTGTCCACCGTTTCCATGGCCTGGCTCGGGGCCGGGCGTTGGCCTGCCGGGGCCACGGCTTCGGCCATTTCCACATTGGCGGCGTAGTCGGAATCCGGACAGAACGCGATGGCGTCTTCACCGGACGAGGCGAGGACGTGGAACTCATGGGAGGCACTGCCGCCAATGGACCCGGTATCGGCGATCACCGCCCGGAACTCCAGCCCCAGACGGCTGAAGATGCGGGAGTAGGTCTGGTACATCACCTCATAGGTTTCGCTCAGGGATTCCTGATTGGCGTGGAAGGAGTACGCGTCCTTCATCATGAATTCGCGGGCGCGCATCACGCCAAAGCGGGGACGGCGCTCATCACGGAACTTGGTCTGGATCTGATAGAAGTTGGCTGGCAGTTCGCGATAACTGCGGATTTCATGGCGAATGAGATCGGTGATGACCTCTTCATGGGTCGGGCCCAGGCAGAAGTCCCGGTCGTGGCGGTCCTGGAAGCGCAACAGCTCGGGACCAAACTTGAACCAGCGTCCGGTTTCCTCCCACAGTTCCGCGGGCTGGGCGACTGGCATCAGGACCTCTTGGGCGCCTGACTGGTTCATTTCTTCCCGCACCACGGCTTCAACCTTGCGCAGTACCCGCAGGCCCACCGGCAGCCAGCTGTACAGGCCTGCGGCCAGTTTACGAATCATGCCGGCGCGCAGCATGAGCTGATGGCTGATCACTTCGGCGTCGGCGGGGGTTTCTTTCAGGGTGGCGATGAGAAAGCGGCTTGCACGCATGCTAGGGGTTCCGTGGCTGATCGTGAAATCTTCAGCGGCGTATTGTAAGGAGTCTGTCTGACACCGTACAGCATGATGCGCGCCGACCGGATGCGGGCCGTCCAGAAACATGACAGCAATTTCATATACAGCTAGCACCTTTCTGTGGCGGTTCACGGCGGTGACGTCAGAAAACGACCAAAACCTTGCGTTGTAGTGGGTTTTTAGCGAACCCTCCACTAACAAGCCCCCCTGAATGAAGCCGCAAACTCCCCGCAAACGCCCGTGTGACGGGCACTTTCAGGGGGAAGGCGACATTGAATTCTCTATGGCTTAACCCCAGCATGATTCGTGGGGTTGACGGAAAAATCACTGCGTCATGCGCTAGGTATGGAGCTCGAAGCGACACAAATAACGTATTCGTCTTCTCGATAGACTGGTACGAGGTGACATAAAGTTATGACAAAGCGTATGGAACATCGGCAAAGCATTACTGTTGAACAGCGCCGTACACCGGTGCAGGAGCGCAGCAAGGATCGGGTCAGCCTGATTCTCTCTGTGGCCGCGGAAGTGATTAGCGAAGTCGGGGTGGAGGGGGCGAAAACCTCCGAAATCGCGCGCCGTGCCGGCATTTCGCTGGCCTCGCTATATCGCTATTTTCCCAACAAATCCGCCATTGTGAAGGCGATTGCTGAGCAACACATCGAAAAGCTCGACCAGCACATGAAGAGCTTCGTCCAGGATTTCGACCTGGAGGATGGCTTTGACGAGCTGATCGATACCTATGCCCGTTTCTACCGCTCGGAGCCAGGCTACAAGGAAATCTGGTCGGGTGTAGAAGCCATGCCCGAGCTGCAGGAGCTGGATCTGGGCGTGTTGTATGACAATGCCCAGGACATTTCCGAAAAAGCCAAGGAAGCCTTTCCCAATATGGACCAGGACCGGCTGTGGCTGATCTGTGTCATGCTGCCGCGAATCTGCAGTGCCACCTTGCGGCTGGCCATGAATATGGATGAGGCCAAGGCCAACATCCTGCTGACGGAGCTGAAGGCATTGGTGCGTGGCTACCTGAAGGACCGTATTTCGGCCAAGACCAAGTAGTCGACATGCCACCTAGTCGACATGCCAAGTAGTCGACATGATGGCCGGCATCGAGCGCAGGGAGGCGCGCCCGCGCCAGCTCCCGACGGACGCGGCTGTATGGCATTCGTTGATGTATGGCATTCGTTGATGTATGGCATTCGTTGATGTATGGCATTCGTTGTTGTAGGACATTCGTCTAGAACAACGGAACGTTCAACGCCAAACTTAGGTTCACGTACTTCGCTTCTTTCACGTCGAGCCGATCGGTTACAAAGAAAAAGCTCAGCCAGTGGTGAGAGATACGGACACCGGCTGCTTCGATAAAGGGCTCACCCAGCAGGGTGAACGTCCAGCTCCCGATTTCATACCCAATGGATGGAAACACAAAGGTTTGGTCCGGATCATGGTAGATCTCCGTCGCCAGGTGCAGGGACTGATACTGGTACGCGCTGCGTAGCAGGACGCGAGTGGGGAGCTTCTGGCGGAAATCCGCGTCGCTTTCGCGGCCCTGCACCGAGGCCTCCCGATAACGCTCAAACGGATCATCGGTTTGCACCGGTTCGGTATCGGCTTGTGCCCGGGTCCGGGGCAGACCGTTCCAGTGGATACGTGTCAGCAGATCAAAGGTTTTTAGTTGTAACTGCAACTGGTCCAGCGGCTGCCAATGGATGTCCAGGTCGAAGGAATAGCCGTGGCCACGGTAGTTGCCGGTATCCACGGGACGTTCGAACAGGAAGTCCTCCAGATAGTAATAGTCGATGCCAAGAGTACCGCTAAAGGTGTCGTCGCCGTAAAACTGCGCTTCGCCCTTCAGGGTCCCGTCAATGATGTCGTTGGCATGGAGATAGGCCAGGGAAGGCGTAATGCGCAGATCGTCCCGTACCTGCCAGTCGTAATGGATCGCCAGGCCCTGACTGCGCTGATGGGTCACATCGAGATAGACGTCATAAACCCGGTCGTTGGTGCGCCTGACGTTGTTCTCCTCCTCATAGTAGAACAGGGCGGTGTCTTCGCTAAATTCCAGGCGGTAATCGTAGCGGGCGACGTAACCGACACGCCAGTTGTTCCAGGATACCCCAAACTCGAAGCGGTTATAGGTGAAGGCAAGATTGCCATCGTCCAGTTTGCCCTGCCAGTCATTGGCAATTTGGTGAATTGCCAAGGGTTCGCTGTAGCTCATGGAGTCCAGCGAGCCATAGGTGCCGAATTCGGCCTGGCAGGCATTGGCCCATGACAAAACCGCAGCCAGTAGCAGCACGGCGCGCGCAAAGGCTCTGTACTTCATACGAGAATTCGCCTTCGTGGGGGCGGCGTTGCCGCCCCGGATTAGTGTATGGCGTTGGTGTCTGGCATTTGTGTGCCATTCCCTGTATGGCAAGGATCGCGCTTCGAGCGGTAGAGTTACTGCAACGTCTCGAAGGTGTCGTCGATGTAGGAGATCTTGACCAGGCGGTTGTCCATGACCTCCATGTCGCCTACATCCTGACCCTCGACCAGCAGGTTGCCGTAAACGTCGTCCAGTCGATTGGCGCAGGCCTTCAACACTTGATCGCTGGCTTGGTCACAGCGGAACCTGACGTCGAGACTGGCGCCGTTCTGGCTGGAGAACTGGAACTGTTCCCGTGGATGCTTCACATCACCGCTGCGGTGGTAGGTGATGGCCATCGAGCGCCAGTCGTTGAGGTGGTTCGAGCTGAGGCGCAATTGTGCGGTGCCTTCCGTGAAGCCGGTGCGGTCCAGGGCAATGGAAACCCAGCCGCTGGTGCGTCCGGGAATTGCTTCTTCGATCAGGATCGACGCGGAAAACAGTGCGAAGTTTCCCTGGTTGCCCTCAAGCATGTCGCCCCAGGTCTTGAAGCTCCAGTTCATGGCTGAAGTGGGCAAGGCATTGGTGAAGCGGCCCGGATTGTGGATGTCGAGATGGGCGCTGAGCAGGCGATAGCGGTCGGACGCTGTGCTGACCCGGCCACTGAAATCCAGTAGATCGAGACCTGACATCAGGTTGGCCGCCAAGCGCTTGCTTTGCCAGTCGATCCACCAACTGCCGGCAAGCTCCGGCTTCAGGTCGAAGCTTTGTGCTCGGGATTTGAGCCGTAAGATACCATCGAACCGGTTTCCATCCGGAGCCACGATGGTGCCATCGAACTCAAAGCCCAACGGCGTGGTTGCCTCGGTGGCCTTGCGTGCAAAGCTTTGAATGGCGAGCGCGCCTTCCATGAGTTCACCATTGAGGCCCTGGATGGCGCCACTAAAGAGCAGGGCGCCGGCAAACTCACGCTGATTTGCTACTTGCTGGCGCTTGAGATTGGTTTGGAACGCGCCCTGTAACGATCCACTGGGAGATGTGAGGGTGCCATCCACCAGCGCCTTGAATTCCCGATCA
Organism: uncultured Pseudomonadales bacterium; assembly: GCA_964467875.1. Lineage (GTDB taxonomy): Bacteria > Pseudomonadota > Gammaproteobacteria > Pseudomonadales > Oleiphilaceae > JAEZAA01. The sequence continues at coordinate 8,325 of CAYXVO010000099.1, forward strand.
TGCTCCCCGGATGCAGGCTGGGCATTAAATTTCATGCTCCAGAGGCCTGCAAAACTGGTGCGTTGCGCCTCGGGAAGTAGGTCGCTTACGACCACCTGGCTTTCCAGCAGGGATTGCTCAAGCTGGTTCTGGGCTTCCTCCCAGTTATCGGAAAGCACAGTTTGCCCAGGCTTTAGGCGATAAGCCCAGGTGGCGGAGTCAATTTTGAAACTGACACCGGCGACTTCGTCCACCAGTGTCCCTGAGAAGCTATAGCGCGCTTCATCAGCGTCGGTCGGCGCGATTTCGCGCACCACCATGTTACTCTCATCTCTGATGCGGAGGCCTTCCTGGTTGAGCAACAGTCCTTCGTGTGCGATCAGGCCAGCC
>CAYXVO010000100.1:0-6374 GCA_964467875.1 uncultured Pseudomonadales bacterium
CCGAAGGCATGCCGCCGATTCCCGCATTGCAACAGGCTGCCAACGAAGTCATTAGCGAGCAGGTCCGCCACACGGCTCTGCCCAAACGTTTCAGCATTCCCATGAAGGAAATCTGGGAAATGCAGCAGCGACTCACGCGCCGGGGCGGCAAGCGGGCGGAACTGTTACTGGAACACCCACGGTTTCGCGCCGGCTATGATTTTCTCCTGCTCCGGGAACAAACCGGCGAGGATCTTGGTGGGCTCGGTGACTGGTGGACCGAATTCCAGGAGGCCTCGGCGCCAGACCGGGAACACCTGGCCACGCAGGCCCGCAGCGCGGAAACCGGCGATCCGGCAAAACGCAAGCGACGCCCCCGCTCGCGCAAGCGCCGTTATAACAATAATCCGCCTGCCACCGATCAACAGTAGGCAGGCACCATGGCTTGTGCCTATATTGGTCTCGGCAGCAACCTGGATGATCCCCTGGCCCAGGTTCAGCGGGCACTGGAGCGCCTTGCCCAGCTGCCCGACACACAGCTGATCGGTCAGTCACGTCTGTATCGCAGCGCACCGGTCGGTCCGGAAGGCCAGCCAGATTACATCAATGCAGTGGCCTGCCTGAACACGACCTTGGCGCCGGAAACCCTACTGGATCAGCTGCAACACCTCGAACATCAACAGGGGCGCGTGCGCTCCCTGCGCTGGGGGCCACGAACCCTGGACCTGGACATCCTGCTGTATGACGCGCTGGTTCTGCAGACGCCGCGCCTGACCCTGCCCCACCCGGAAATGATCAACCGCAATTTCGTCCTGCATCCACTTTCCGAGCTCGCACCGGACCTCATCCTGCCAACCGGCCAGCCCCTGCAAAGCCTGCTCGACAGTTGCCCGTCCACGGGACTCAGCGTAATATCGGTGGCCTGACTCCGGGGCGCGGCTTAAGGCGCCCCGCTGGCAAACGACAATGATGGAGACAAGCTCTCAGCGCTGAGTTCGGTCGACCTGTGGTCATTCGATCCACTCGAAACCGGAACAGCCGCTAGAGGCCCAAACCTGTCGCCTCGCCACCTGTCGCCAATGAAGGATAAGGGCCGCCCATGACCACCGTCACTTTGCATACCCTCCAGGCTTTCAAGGAAGCCGGCGAAAAGTTCAGCAGCCTCACCGCCTACGACTCAACCTTTGCCTATGAAGCCAGCACCGCCGGTGTTGAAGTGCTTCTGGTGGGCGATTCTCTCGGCATGGTTCTGCAAGGCCAGGACAGCACTCTGCCCGTGACCCTGGAAGAGATGGCCTACCATACCCAGTGCGTGAAGCGGGGCAATCAGGGATCGCTGATCATGGTGGACATGCCCTTCATGAGCTATGCCACGCCCGCACAAGCCATGGAGAGTGCCGCCATCCTGATGCAGGCCGGGGCTCACATGCTCAAGCTGGAAGGCGGCGCCTGGCTGGCCGAAACCGTGGCCATGCTGACGGAGCGGGGAGTCCCGGTGTGCGCACATCTGGGGCTTACACCACAATTCGTGAACAAGCTGGGCGGCTATAAGGTGCAGGGGCGCGATGAGTTGCACGCAGAGGCCTTGTTGCGGGATGCGGAAGCACTGGCTGGCGCGGGCGCGGACACCCTCCTGCTGGAATGCGTTCCCACCGCCCTCGGCCAACGCATCACCGAGAGCGTGGATGTGCCCGTGATCGGTATCGGCGCGGGGCCACACACCGACGGCCAGGTACTGGTCATGCACGATCTCCTGGGCATTGGCAGCGGGCGTCGGCCCAAGTTCGTCAAAGACTTCATGACCGAGACCGGAAGCATTCAGGGGGCCTTCAAGGCCTACGTGGCCGCCGTCAAATCAGGCGCCTTTCCTGACAGCGCGCATAGTTTTAGCTGACGTGTTTCAGCTGACGACTTTAGCTGACATGTTTTAGCTGACGGTTTTAGCAGGCATCGCCTCAGCTGAAGGGCTTCCATAAGCCGCTTCAGCTACTTGATCCAACTCTTAGGTCTGATAATCCATGAACACCCTGCACAAGCTCAACGAACTCCGTGCCGCCATCCGCCAACAGCGTCAAGCGGGCCGAACGGTTGCTCTGGTACCAACCATGGGCAATCTGCACGCAGGGCATATCCAACTGGTCAAACGGGCACATGAACTGGCCGATTACGTGGTGACGAGCATTTTCGTCAATCCCATGCAATTTGGCGCCAACGAAGACTTCGGCGCCTATCCGCGCACACTGGAAAAAGATCAGGAGAAACTCGTCGACGCAGACAATCACCTCTTGTTCGCCCCCAGCGTCGCGGAGGTCTACCCCAATGGCCTGGACGCCCAGACTCAGGTTTCGGTTCCCGCGCTCACCGACCTCCATTGCGGTGCCAGCCGGCCCGGTCATTTCACCGGGGTCGCGACAGTAGTGAGCAAGCTGTTCAACATGGTGCAGCCGGATTACGCGGTGTTCGGCGAAAAGGACTTCCAGCAATTGGCGGTGATCCGCAAGCTGGTCCGCGACCTGTGCTTTCCCATCAAGATCGAGGGCGTGGCCACCTTGCGGGAATCCGACGGGCTTGCCATGAGTTCGCGCAATGGCTATCTCTCCGCCGAAGCGCGCACCATCGCGCCGCGTTTGTACCAGACTCTGCAGCAAATGGCGGATGCGATCCGCAACGGTGAGCGCAACTACGATCAACTGGCTGAAGCCGGCCGCACCCTGCTGCTCCAGAACGGCTTCCAGCCGGACTATTTCAACATCGTCAACAGCCTGACTCTGCAACCGGCCGCGGCCGAAGATCAGGACGTCACGCTGCTGGTGGCAGCCTCTCTCGGCACGACCCGCCTGATTGATAATATCAACCTGAAGCTGGACCAATGACCCGCCGCCTGGCGCGGCCGCGTGAGCGGTAAAGGGTAAGCGCATAACAAGACAGCCGCTTACCTACGCGCCCGAGCCACACCACGTTATTATTCAATTGTTTGATTTGGACAGGATTGTTTTCCATGGATTGCGCGTCAGACATGCTCGTACCCCCCATCGACGTCACCCAGCTTCCCGCCTGGCAAAAGCTCCAGGAACATGCCGCCAGCATGAAGCAGGTGCACATGCGCGATCTCTTCGCGCAAAACCCGGACCGGTTTCAGCAACACCTGCTGGAAGCCGCCGGCATCAAGCTGGATTACTCCAAAAACCTGATTACCCAGGACAGCCTGGCTCTGTTGCTGGACCTGGCGCGCGAAGCCCATCTGCCACAGGCGATTGCCGCCATGTTCTGCGGTGAAGCCATCAACCGCAGCGAACAGCGTGCGGCGCTACATGTGGCCTTGCGTAACATGAGCGACCGCCCCATGCGGGTCGATGGTCAGGATGTGATGCCGGAAGTCCGGGCAACTCTGAGCCAAATGGAGAAGTTCACCTGGCGCATCCGCTCAACCCAGTGGCGCGGCTTCTCCAATCGGCCGTTCAAGGACATTGTCAGCATTGGCATTGGCGGGTCGTTCCTCGGGCCAAAACTGGTGTCCGCGTCCTTGCGCCCTTATTGGACCAATGTGCTGAACTGCCATTACGTGGCGAACATCGATGGCAGCCACATTACCGAAGTGCTCAAGCACGTGGATCCGGCGACCACCCTGTTTATCGTCCAATCCAAGTCCTTTAGCACCCAGGAGACCCTGGAGAACACCAAGGTCGCCCGGGACTGGTTCCTGCAAAATGGCGGCAGTGAAGACAGCATCCACCGACACTTCGTCGCCGTGACCGCCAACAATGCCGCGGCCGTCGACTTTGGCATCGCCGAGGAAAATATCTTCCCCATGTGGGATTGGGTCGGCGGCCGCTACTCCCTGTGGTCGGCCATCGGCCTGCCGGTCGCTCTTACCATTGGCATGGACGGCTTCCGCGCGCTGTTGTCGGGTGCCTATGCCATGGATGAGCATTTCCGCACCGCACCTCTGGAGCGCAACCTGCCCGTCATCCTGGCACTGCTGGGAGTCTGGCACAGCAACTTCCTGGGCGCCGACTCCCACGCTATTCTGCCCTACGACCACTACCTGCGCGGCCTACCCGCTCACTTGCAGCAGCTGGACATGGAAAGCAACGGCAAGCGCGTGGACCAGAATGGTGATCTGGTACATTGCCAGACCGGCCCTATTATCTGGGGTGGCGCCGGCGCCAACGGTCAGCACGCCTACCACCAGCTATTGCACCAGGGTACACGACTGGCACCGGCGGATTTCATTATTCCGCTGCACACCCACAACCCCGTGGGCAATCATCACGCCATCCTCTTTGCCAACTGCCTGAGCCAGACCCAGGCCCTAATGCAGGGCAAGACGTATGAGGAGGCCTATGCCGAGCTGATCGCGCAAGGCAAATCGGAAGCCGAGGCGAAACGCCTGGCGCCCCACAAGGTGATTCCTGGCAACAAGCCGAGCAATACCATCCTGTTCCAGAAGGCAACTCCGCGCGCCGTGGGTGCACTGCTGGCGCTTTACGAGCACAAGGTCTTTGCCCAGGGCGCCATCTGGCAGATCAACTCCTTCGACCAATGGGGCGTGGAGTTGGGCAAGCAGCTGGGCAATAAGATTCTCGGGGCGTTGCAGGGACGGGAAAGCAGTAAAGCGTTCGACAGCTCAACCCAGGGTTTGGTCGACCTGTTTCTACAAAAAGATGAAGTATTGTAAGAGCCATATCCGGCCTGCTCACTCCGGCGGGCAGGCCGCACGTCTCAATTCAAATCGTTGCTCTCAGCTCAGTCAGCACGGGAAATGACCTGTCCGGCCCAGCTGAAGTCGATCGGCCACAGCTTCTGTGGCGAACGGTAGGCCTGCCATAAATCGCCGAGCGTCTGCTTCAGCTCAGGATGCAGTCGGTCCGCTGCAATTTCCGCCAGCGGGCGTAGCACAAACGCGTTTTCGGTGATTTCCTGCCGTGGCAAACGAATACCTGCGAACTCACCGACCTGATCGCCATACAGCAGCACATCCACATCCAGGGTGCGGGCACTGAATCTAGGCTGGGTGCGATCGCGGCCGTTGGCATCTTCCAAGTGCTTGAGAAACGCCACCAGCGACTGCAAATCCAGCTCTGTCTCAAAACCCACCACCAAGTTATAGAACGCCTCACCGGCAAAGCCCACGGCCTCGCTTTCGTACACGGAGGAGATGTGCAACGGCCCAAACCGCCCCGCCAACGCATCGAGTGCCGCACGAATGTGAACTTCGCGCTGCACATTGCTCCCCAGACTCAGGTACACAGATGCCATCAGGTGCGCGCTCCACGCTCGATCAGGATTCCCACATCCTTCGCCCCGCGCAACGCGCCGGGCTTGCTGACCCGCAGCCGCAGCCAGGGTACGCCAAACTCCTCCCGCACAATTGCCGCAACCTGCTCGGCCAGCGTTTCCACCAGGAAAAACTCACTGCCTTCGATAAAACCGATGAGGCGCTTGGATACCGCCTTGTAGTCCATGGCATGGGCGATATCGTCTGACGCCGCCGCGGGACGAATATCCCACCCCATCTCCAGGTCCAGGCTGATCATCTGCCGAACCTTGCGTTCCCAATCGAAGATACCGATGATCGTTTCGATCTCGAGTTCGCGTATGTAGACGATGTCCATCGATCAGAACTCCACGTCATGAAAATCAGCCGGCACTTTACCACCAAACCGGCATCAAGCCCACGTCCTGCCCGTCAGGCATTAGCCGTCGAGTGCAACCTCTGAGGCAATCTTTGGGACAGCTTTTGGGACGGCCGCCAGGCCAGCCACCGGTATCATCTCGTTGACTTGGCACAACAGGCAGTGGAAGATTTCACCCTGTCTCGATCCTGCTGTTTTCGGGACATTAATCCACCCCATTCAGGCCGCACTTGCGATGGATTCCGCACCGCTTCTTATTGCTTTGCTGCTGCTGGCCTATCTGCTGGGCTCGATCTCCAGCGCAATTTTGGTCTGCCGTCTTTACCGGCTCCCTGATCCGCGTCTGCAAGGCTCCCTTAATCCGGGCGCCACCAATGTCTATCGGATTGGTGGTCGCGTGCCGGCACTGCTGACATTGCTGGGGGACGGCCTGAAAGGCGTCATCCCGGTACTGATGACGAAAGCCCTGGGCGCAGGTCCGACCCTGCAAGCGCCGCCATCCTGGGGCACATGCTACCGCTGTTCTTTCGGTTTCAGGGGGGCAAGGGCGTGGCCACCTGTCTGGGCGCCGGATTGGTGATGGCCTGGCCCACGACCATTGCATTGACCCTGCTGTGGGTGGCGCTGGTTGCGGCGTTCCGGATATCGTCCATCGCCTCACTCAGCATTGCGCTGCTCGCCGCACCTATAGCCTATTGGCTCAACCCCGCAGACTGGCCGGGCTTTCTCCTCATGGGAGGGCTTATTTTCATCCGCCAC
>CAYXVO010000100.1:6384-8656 GCA_964467875.1 uncultured Pseudomonadales bacterium
GTCAATTTGCTGCAAGGTCGGGAACGCTCCGTTTCCCGACTCAATGGCGAATAACGCTGGTCGCAGCGGCCTGTCGGCGCGACCTCCTGACCGGGCAACCACTTGGCCGAGCAATCACCCGACCAAGCAATCACTTGACGAGAAACTATACGGCCGGCAATGACTCCATGGGCCAACGGGGAACACTGCGAATCGCCAGCCCCTCCCGCTGCCCCGCCAGCAGCCGCTGACAGCCGGCATAGGCGATCATGGCGCCATTGTCGGTGCAAAACTCGGGGCGAGCGTAGAAGACCTGGGCGCGCTGCTTGGCCACCATCGTTTCCATCACCTGGCGCAGGCGATGATTGGCACTGACGCCACCGGCAATGACCAGGGTTTTCAGTCCGGTTTGTTCCAGCACCCGCCGACACTTGATCGCCAGCGTATCCACCACGGCCTCCTGAAAGCCCGCCGCGATATCGGCCCGCATCTGGGTCTGCGTCGGGTCCTGGGCCTGGTTCTGCTGAATCAGGTTCAGGGTAAATGTCTTCAGGCCACTGAAGCTGAAATCCAGTCCGGGGCGGTCTGTCATGGGCCGGGGAAAGCGGAAGCGCCCTGCTTCACCCTGCTCTGCCAGCTTGGCGATCAAGGGGCCGCCCGGATAATCCAGCCCCAGCATCTTCGCCGTCTTGTCGAAGGCCTCACCGGCCGCATCATCCACCGACTCCCCCAGCACCTGATAGCGGCCAATGCCGTCGACCCGCACCAGTTGCGTGTGGCCGCCGGAAACCAGCAAGGCCACGAAGGGAAATTCCGGCGGATTCTCCTCCAGCATGGGAGCCAGCAAGTGCCCCTCCATATGATGCACGCCCACCACGGGAATGTTCAGGGCATATCCCAGTGCCGTGGCAATGGCACCGCCCACCATCAAGGCGCCAATCAGTCCTGGCCCTGCGGTATAGGCGATGCCGTCGAGATCGGCCCGGGTGAGACCCGTCTGCCCCAGCACCTGCTCGATCAGCGGCAGCGTCTTGCGAATATGATCGCGCGAGGCCAGCTCCGGCACCACGCCGCCGTAATCGGCGTGCATGGCCACCTGGCTGAACAGGGCATGACCGAGCAAACCCTGCTCGCTGTCATACAGGGCAATCCCGGTTTCATCGCAGGAGGTTTCGATTCCCAATACACGCATGACCATTTCACTCTTGATCGGTTGAGGTCCGGCTTCGCCCAGCCGGGTCCCGAGTTTAAAATACAGGACCTCACCCCGGGTGGGCGCCAGTACCACGCGCATCTTACCGGAGCGGGCCCTGCGGGAAAAGTTGAGCGGCCAGCGCTTGGCTGCGGAAAGACCTAGGTAGGCTTTACAAGCTCCCGATCATGGGAGTAGAATGCGCGCCCTTATTGTTTATTCTGGCGTCAATTTGTACAACGCCGGGATCAGATCGACAACTGGTTAACAAAGGTAGATTTTGAATGCCATCAGTCAAAGTTAAAGATAACGAACCTTTCGATATCGCCCTGCGCCGCTTCAAGCGCTCCTGCGAAAAAGCTGGAGTCCTGTCCGAAGTCCGTCGTCGCGAGTTCTACGAGAAGCCTACGTCTGTGCGCAAGCGCAAGATGGCTGCTGCCGTTAAGCGTCACGCGAAGAAGCTGCAGCGCGAGCAGAAGCGGTTCGAACGTCTGTATTGATTGATGGCGGCAGTTTCGACTGCCCGTCCCTGGACCTTGACCATCTAGCCAGAAGATCACTATGTCTGACGCCGGTTTGAAACTATGTCTGACTCCGGTTTAAAACATGGCCTCACCGAGGCAATGAAAGACGCCATGCGCGCCAAGGACAAAGATCGCCTGGGCGCCATTCGTCTGATTCTCGCCGAGATCAAGCGCATCGAAGTCGATGAACGCATTGATGTGGACGATGATCGGGTGCTGGCAATCCTGGATAAAATGGTCAAGCAGCGCAAAGACTCCGTCACGCAGTTCCGTCAGGCTGCCCGCGAAGATCTTGCCGCCAAGGAAGAACAAGAAATCAGCGTTATTCAGGAGTTCCTGCCCGCCGCCCTGTCGGATGCAGAACTGGACCGCTTGATCACGATGGCAATCGAGCAGTCCGGTGCCAACACCATGCAGGACATGGGCAAGGTCATGGGCATCCTGAAGCCGCAGATCCAGGGCCGCGCCGATGTTGGCGCGGTCAGTCAACAAGTCAAAAGCCGCTTAACGGCCTAGACCTCTCCGACCTCGTTTTCCCGATCACCCCCAGCCCGCTCAACTCGTCTGCTTGTGTTAT
>CAYXVO010000101.1:0-893 GCA_964467875.1 uncultured Pseudomonadales bacterium
TTCTCGTCGATGGTGCCGCGTCTGCGCCGGATCGTGCGCCAGGTCGCAGGCGAACTGGGCAAGAAAGTCGACTTCGAGGTCTATAACCCCGATGGCGAACTGGACCGGAACGTGCTGGAACGCATGGTCGCGCCGCTGGAGCACATGCTGCGCAACGCCATCGACCATGGTATCGAATCGATCGACGCACGCCGTAAGGCCGGCAAGGCCGAGACCGGTCAGGTTACCTTGTCACTGAGCCGCGAAGGCGGCGATGTGGTACTGGTCATGGCCGACGACGGCGCGGGGGTCAACGTGGCCGCCGTGCGTAAGAAAGCGCTTGCCCAAGGCCTGCTGGAAGCCGATGCAGACGCAACGGACCAGGAAGTGATGCAGTTCATCCTGCAGCCCGGCTTCAGTACCGCGCAGCAGGTGACCCAGATCTCCGGGCGCGGCGTCGGCATGGACGTGGTTGCCAGCGAGATCAAGCAAATGGGCGGCCGCATCCTGATCGATTCACAAGTCGGTCAAGGCACCCGCTTTATCGTTCACCTGCCCTTCACGGTGTCGGTCAACCGCGCCCTGATGGTCAGTACCGGTGAAGATTTCTACGCCATCCCGCTCAACACTATCGAAGGGATTGTGCGGGTCAGCACCTACGAACTGGAACAGTATTACCAGCCGGACGCGCCACTCTACGAATACGCAGGCCAACGCTACCGTCTGCAGTACCTGGGCAGCCTGCTGCGCAGCGAACACCAGCCCAAACTGCAGGGCCAGCCCCTGCCGCTGCCGGTGATTCTGGTGCGCGGTGGCGATCAGCCGTTGGCGCTGCAGGTAGACAGCCTCATGGGTTCACGCGAAATCGTGGTGAAAAGTCTGGGGCCGCAGTTTGCCCAGGTGCGCGGTGCCTC
>CAYXVO010000101.1:903-8554 GCA_964467875.1 uncultured Pseudomonadales bacterium
TGCCAGCCATGCTACGGGCGGATTTCATCACGCATCTGGCCAAGCCTGCTGCGGACGCGGCAGCCAGCCCCAGTGCTCGCACCAAGCTGGTCATGGTGGTGGACGACTCGGTCACGGTACGGAAAGTTACCTCGCGCCTGCTGGAACGCAATGGCATGGAGGTCATTACCGCCAAAGACGGGGTGGACGCCATTACCTTGCTGCAGGACCGCAAGCCCGACATCATGCTGCTCGACATCGAGATGCCGCGCATGGACGGCTTTGAGGTTGCAAGCCTGGTACGCCACGACGAACGGCTGAAGGATGTGCCGATTATCATGATTACGTCTCGAACCGGCCAGAAGCACCGGGATCGTGCCATGGCTATCGGCGTCAATGAATACCTTGGCAAGCCGTTCCAGGAAACGATCCTGTTGGAGACGATTGAGAAGTTGATAGGCTAAGCCATGGTGGCTGTCCCCCGGATCGGGATCATCGCGGACGATCCGCTGCAGCGCCATGTGCTGCAGCATGCCATCAGCGTCTATGGCTATCAGGTTGCGTTCAATGGCGATCTGGGTCGACTCGACTCGTTCGACCCGCAACAGATCATCGTGGACGCCTGGGTGGTGGATCTCGCCGACGAGGAACGCTGGTCGGAAGAGATCGATCAACTGCTGGAAGTGGCCGAGGCACCGGTCCTGTTCGGGCTGGGCTCGGCGCCAGCCCGTGGCAGTATCGATTACCCGCGCTGGGAACGGCGACTGTTCACCAAACTCCGTGAGTTGGCGGGCAATCCGGCGCATCTGAGCGAGCAAGGCGATGCCTTGGGGCAACTGGCCGAAGAGAGCCAACGTCAGCGGGTACAGTTGCCGAAGAGCATCGCGCCGTTTACCCGTCAAAGCGACGTTGAACGGGTGTGGATTCTGGGCGCCTCCCTGGGAGGGCCGGCCGCGGTCAAGGCCTTCCTTGACTGTTTACCGGAGGGCCTGCCCGTCGCCTTCGTCTATGCGCAACATATCGACGCCAATTTCACCTGTGTGCTGGCCAAGGTGCTGGGCCGTCATTCCAGCTTGAAGCTGGTGGAAGCGGTGCCCGGCGCCAGGCTTTGCTATGGTGAAGTGATGATCGTGCCGGTGGATCAGGAGCTGGGGCTTGATCCGCAGGGGCGCATTGAGATGCGTCAGAACGCCTGGCCGGGACCTTATGGTCCGTCTATCGACCAGGTGATGCTGAATATGTCGAGCTTTTACGGCGCCCGCTGCCATGCGATTCTGTTCAGCGGCATGGGCAATGATGGTGCGATTGCCGCGCCCACGCTGCAAGCCTACGGTTCACGCATCTGGGTCCAGGAATCGGACAGTTGTGCCAGCAGCTCCATGCCGGATTCCGTAGCCGCCACCGGCTGCTCCAGTTTCAGTGGCACCCCCGAGGCGCTGGCGGCCAAACTGGTCAGCGTCGTCGAACTGGAGGAGATCGAGCGCAAGCGCCGGCTGCGCTCCTGAGCGCGCATGCAGGCTCAAGCCGTCATGCGTGAGATCAACGAGCCCCCCAGAACAGACCGAAACACCCATACATACTGAGAGTCATCGCGCCCAAGGATTCAGAACATGGCAAAGACAACCGGTCAGATCGCAAGCCTTCTTCTTCCCGTTGCCGGCAAAAATCTGCTGCTGCCCAATGCGGCCGTGGCCGAGATCATCGAAGATCTCGCACCCACGCCGATCGCCAACATGCCAGACTGGTTCCTGGGCCATGTACAGTGGCGTGGCCTCGATCTTCCGGTCGTCTCCTATGAGATCGCCAATGACGACGCGACCGAGGAGACGTCGCCACGGGCCCGGCTAGCGGTGATTAACGCCAGCGCTGAACTACAGGGCAAGCTGCCGTTTTTCGCCCTCGTCACCCAGGGCATCCCGCGGCTGGTGAAGGTGGCCGAGGAAGAAATCTCCGAGCAGGACAGCCCGGCCGGCGTCGCCGACCTGATGCAGGTACGTGTCAGCGGCGAAGAGGCCAGCATTCCCAATCTGCCTTATCTGGAAACACTGATCGCACAAGCCATCTAGTCGGCTCGGTTGCCAGCCACTGGCAGCGCATGGCGACGCTGCCAGTGTGGGCTCGTTCCGGGCCCTGATGTTATACTGCCGCTGATGTTATACTGCCGCAAATTTTTGCGAGCCCCCGGTCATGCTGTCCGCCCTTTCTGTTTCCTGTCAGCGCCATCGCCACCCGCACCACAGCGCCTTACCCCATGTCTTTCGCGGCCGCGCTCTGCCGGGCACGCTCAGAATCTCTCCGGAGCAGATGCCATGACAAGCGCACAAGCCCTGGTACAACTCGATCATCTGAGCGTTTGCCTGAATGGTCAGCAGGTCCTGCAGGACATCAACATGAGCCTGCACCCAGGCGAGATCGTGACTTTGATTGGCCCCAACGGCGCCGGCAAAACCACCTTGATCCGCGCCGTCCTGGGTCTGCAGAAGCCCGATCAGGGGCGGGTCTGGCGGCGTGCCGGTCTGCGCATCGGCTACATGCCGCAAAAGCTTCATATCGATCCCACGCTACCGTTGCGGGTGGATCGTTTCCTGACCCTGACCCGCCACAAGCCACGCCAGATCGATGCCGCCGTCGAACTCACCGGCATCGGTGGTCTGTGCCATAAGCCGGTCCAGAACATTTCCGGTGGCGAACTGCAGCGGGTGCTGCTGGCCCGGACCCTGTTGCAGCAACCTGACCTGCTTGTACTGGATGAGCCGGCCCAGGGCGTGGACGTCAACGGCCAGGTGGAGCTTTATCGCCTGATTCACCGGATTCGGGATGATCTCAACTGCGCGGTGCTCATGGTCTCCCACGACCTTCACCTGGTAATGGCCGCCACCGACCGGGTGTTCTGCCTCAACCACCATATCTGCTGCTCCGGCCTGCCGGAACAGGTCTCCAACGATCCGGCCTATCGGGCGCTATTCGGCAAATCCGCGGCCGAAGCACTGGCGGTGTATCACCATCATCACGACCATCATCACGATCTGGATGGCACGGTGGTCTCCGATGGCGGCCACGGCGGCTGCTCTCATGCACACCATGATCATGCCCAAAGCCATGCGGGCCATCACCACGACCAGAGCCCGGCGACTCCGGTTAAGCGGGAGACCCAGCCATGATCGAACTGCTCCTGCGCGCCCTCTTCGGAGGTCTCGGCATTGCCGTGCTGGCCGGCCCCTTGGGCTGCTTCATGGTCTGGCGTCGGATGTCCTACTTCGGCGATACCCTGGCCCATTCCGCCTTGCTCGGTGTCACCTTCGGCATCCTGTTCGACCTCAACCTGAACCTAGCGATTATTCTCTGCTCCGCGCTGCTGGCGCTGGCGCTGGTCATGCTCCAGCAGCAGCGGGAAATCGCCACCGACACCCTGCTCGGCATCCTGTCCCATAGCAGTCTCGCCATCGGCATCATCGGCATCAGTTTTGCGCCGGACGTGCGGGTGGATCTGATGGGCTACCTGTTCGGTGACCTGCTGTCGGTGGCGCGGCAGGACTTATTCTGGATCTATGGCGGCGGCAGTCTGGTGCTGGCGACCCTGCTCTGGTTCTGGCGCCCCCTACTGCTCATGACACTGCATGAAGAGTTGGCGGAAGTGGAAGGTGTGGCGGTGCGCCGGATGCGGTTACTGCTGATGCTGATGGTCGCGGTGGTGATCGCGATCGCCATGAAGATCGTGGGGGTGCTGTTGATTACCTCGCTGCTGCTGATTCCGGCCGCAGCCGTTCGCAATCTGGCGGAAACGCCCGAGCGCATGGCAGTGCTGGCCAGTATAGCCGGCTGCGTGGCGGTGGTGTGCGGACTGAGCTTCTCCTACTGGTTCGACACGCCCACCGGCCCCTCCATCGTCCTCTGCGCGTTCGTGCTGTTTTTGCTCACCTTCATCCTGCGCAAACCGCTGCGCCGGCTGTTGCTGTCAGACACCGCTCAGGTGATGGCGGACACCAGCCCGGACAGCTCGCCTCCGGCATAAAACCAAATCGCGCTATCCCCCATGGCCACCGTCCTGGGGCCGGGGATAACGCGCTCGGGTTCCGTCTGCATGGGCGGCAACACTGCCGCACGGGCGCAGTCCGTCGCTTGCTTTCACTGGGCTTCCAGATGATTCAAATCGACTACCTGAATTCAAATCGACTACCTGAATTCAAATCGACTACCTGAATTCAAATCGACTAAAAGTTATAGCCCATACCCACGCTGTAGTAGTAGCGGCCATCGTCCGACCGGTCGTCGATCTCATCGGCGTCTTCAAACAGAAACTGGTACTGCACCATGCCCTGGATAAAGGTCTTTTCCAGCACGTAGTACTTCACCCCCAGCTCCGGACCCGCCGAGAAGGTTTCCTCAGTCGTATCGCCGTAGTTGTAGCCCACATTCAGACCAATGAATGGGCGCAGGCGGTCCAGATTGAAATGATGGTCATAATAGATGACGGTGGCGCCATCAAAATCGGTTTCCTCGCCCTCAGTATCCGTAACGGTTACGTTCTGGCGTATACCTGCCTGCCCCATGTCGCTGATGTACTTACCATAGCTCCCAGTCAGGCCAAAAACAGTGGCATCGAAATCCTTGTCGCTTCCACCAGTACCGCTGATGGTTACTTCGTTATCACCGTTCACAGCCTGTGCGAGCGTAACCGCCGGGGCAAAAGCGGCAATCAGAACAGAGGTTTTGAGAAGCTTGTTCATAGTTTCCGTCCTTAGTCTTTCCCAATGAGTGAAAGTCGCCGCTCCATAGTTGACTACGGAACGCACTCTTTGAGGGCAGCAGGATTTGTACCAGCTTGCTTGTCGGAGGCGTGAGACGGCCGGAGAATAACGACAATCTGAATTATTTCAGGTGGTTAATTTTATGAGTCGAAGAGAAAGAAGAGGGCTGCTCGGCAAAAGCCGACAAATCGGCTTGTAAGTCTTACCCACCCCACTTTGGGTATGAAGAAATTTTTACAATCTAATGACAAGCTTCTGCAGCGGCCCCACCTAGCCCACCACCTGATGAAAATCGAAGATGGCCTCAAACCCATCCAGCCGGCCGGCCGCAGCAAAGGCAACGGGCCCTTGCGCGCCAGGTGAAAGCTGCCCACGGCAACCTCATAGGCCTCGGCTGAGGGATATTAAGCGAGCGCGTTGCGCCTGCATCAAAATTTCAATATGCTCCCAGGGGTATATTTTCAGCATGATCATCGACTACATCGGAGTCTCCCATGCAATCATTCCCGCACCATTACCGTACCAAAGCCACGGCCTCATCCTCTGGCACCGTCTCCCTGAGCTCCCCAGGGCTGCCGAACCTGGAGACGACGGCTCCGCCCGAATTCAACGGCCCCGAGGGCTTTTGGTCGCCGGAGACGCTCCTGGTAGGCGCCGTGGCTGACTGTTTCATTTTGTCCTTTCAGGCGGTCACTCAGGCGTCTAAATTCGACTGGGTCGAACTTCGCGTCGAGGTGGAAGGAACGCTGGACCGCGTCGAGGGGGTTAACCGCTTCACCCATTTCAAGATCCGGCCCCACCTGACGATCAGCGCCGGCGTGGACCAGCAGAAGGCGGTGTCCTTGCTGGAACGGGCGGAGCGCGTCTGCCTGGTGAGCAACTCCCTGAACGGTGTGCGCGAGCTGGAATCTCACGTGACATTTGCGGCGGAGTGACGATAGCGGGGAAACAGCCCCCCAGAGGGCAGGAGCCAAGCTAGGCGCTCCTGCCCTCGTCCGGCGCATTAGCTTTTATTCGTTAGTGGTGCCTGTGGCTAGCTAGCCATATTTAGTCAGCAGGCGGGTCAGTTCCGACAGCTTGGTTTGCGCCGCTTCGTCCAGCAGGCCACTCTCATCCGCTTCGTGTTCTATCGCACAGGCCATCATCTCGCAGAACGCTTTGTTCATGGCCGTGCGCGACGCCGCCAATTGCTGGGCAATGGCCTCGCAGCGCTCACCCTCTTCGATCATGCGCCGAATCGCGCGGATCTGCCCCTCCACCCGGGCAAGCCGGGCCAGCAAAGCCTTTCTGCGCACCTCTTTGGAACGGTCTGAATGATTCATTTGAGCTACCCTGGAAATTTCCAAACTTGCTGCATTATACTACCGGGGGTATATTGAGGGTAGCGAAATCTTGAAGCCGGAACCTGGAGCCATGACCTTGTTACATCGCTTGCGCACTTTGCTGCCCGTGCTCGACTGGCTTCGCGGCTATCGGCGGCAGTGGCTGGTGGAAGACCTGACGGCCGGGGTGATCACAGCCGTTCTGCTGATTCCCCAAGGTTTAGCCTATGCCATTCTGGCGGGCCTACCGCCGGAAGTCGGCCTCTATGCCAGCATCTTGCCACCGATCGTCTATGCCCTGTTGGGAACCAGCCGGACGCTCTCCGTTGGACCGGTGTCGGTGGCGGCGCTGCTGGTTGCCAGTGCGCTTGCCGGAGCGGGATCAGGCGCGGGTGACGCTCACTACCTAGCGGATGCGCTGTTGCTGACGGCCATGATCGGCATCATTTTGCTCCTGATGGCCGCGTTGCGTCTGGGGGTGCTGGTCAACTTTCTGAGCCACTCGGTGCTTTCCGGCTTCACCAGTGGCGCCGCCATTCTGATCATCCTGAGCCAGATCAAGAACCTGACTGGCATTGCGGTCCCACCATCCGGGTCCGGCATCGAAATGCTGACGCAGGGTGTGGGTGGTCTCGCGGACCTGCATGGACTGACGGCAGCCCTTGGGGCGGTGGCGATCCTTCTCCTGGTACTCGCTAAATCACCCCTGGTGCGTCTGTTACAACGGCTGGGGCTGAGTGAACGCTTGGCGAACTTGGTCAGTCGCGCCGGACCTCTGGCGGTCATCGCCCTGCTCACGGCCCTGGTGGCGGCAACCAGTCTCCCACAACAAGGCATCGCCATCGTGGGGGCCATTCCCTCGGGCTTGCCTGGGCTAACCCTGGACTTCTGGAGGACCGAGCGTGTTCTGCAGCTGCTGCCGTCTGCCCTGATGATCAGCCTGATTGGCTACGTCGAAAGTGTCTCCGTGGCCCGGGTGCTTGCCCATCGGCGTCGCGAACGCATTGCCAGCAACCAGGAGCTTATCGCCATCGGCGCCTCCAACCTGGCGGCATCGGTTTCGGGCGGCATGCCCGTGGCCGGTGGTTTCAGCCGCTCCATGGTGAATTACTCGGCGGGCGCCAGGACCCAGTTGGCCGCCATGATCACGGCAGCACTGGTGGGGCTGGCGGCCATGTTCTTCACCCCGCTGTTTTACTATCTGCCCACGGCCGCGCTGGCGGCGATCATTGTCGTGGCGGTCGCGCCCTTGCTGGACTGGCGCGCGGCGCTACAAGCCTACCGTTATGACCGGGCGGACGGCGCGGCACTGGCAGCCACCTTTGTGGGCGTGCTGGTATTCGACATCGAAACCGGCCTTCTGCTGGGCGCCACGGTAGCCATCGGGGCGTTCCTGTGGCGCAGCAGCCGACCCCATATCGCAATCGTGGGACGCGTGCCCGGCACCCAGCATTTTCGCAACATTCATCGCCACCGGGTCGAAACCTGGCCGCACCTGTTGCTGCTCCGCGTGGACCGCAGCCTGTTCTTTGCCAACGTGAGCTACGTCGATGACATGGTCTCCAAGGCCGCGTCTGAAAAGCCCGAACTGAAGCACCTCGT
>CAYXVO010000102.1:0-8551 GCA_964467875.1 uncultured Pseudomonadales bacterium
TGACCCCTTTAGCCCCTCGCGCGGGGCCAGATTGCCAGTTTCAGGCCAGCATGCAGATCAAAGAACGCCACGGCGCCATGCTCGAACTCCTGGCCGACGATACCGGACGAGGGTAGACCCAGGCCGTCCCGGTAAAAGCGAAAGGCCCGCTCCAGATTCTCAACGCCGAGTGTGATGACCGTGATGTGTGGTTTCATGATGTCTCCTGTCAGAACGCTGGCTCTATGGTCCAGGCGTCGAGGGATCCTCGTGGCGGAACTCTTGGACAGCGTCCATCCGATAGGTCTCTCCGTCGAATTCGATCAAACAAAACCCGTTGCCGAACGGGTCGGAAAAAGTAATACATTTTGAGCCGCGCCATTCGATGCAGTCGCTTTCCCGCACGGCACCGGAGTTGATAGCCTGCTTCGTGGCCTCATGGATATCCGCAACCACGAAATCCAGATGAACCGGTGTCCAGTGCCGGTTGTAGTGGCGATGTTCCGTCGAGGAGTGGGCACTGGATGATCCGGTGTCCTTCTGTAGCAGGTAGATTACCGAGGAGCCGCCAACAAGCTCGGCAACATCATGATCCAGTACGCGCGCCAGATGCAATCCAAAGGCTGCGCAATAGAAAGCGATGCCTTGGGCCAAATCGGGCACATCAATATCAACGAGCAGGTTCACGGGTCATCTCCTTTTACGCTGTCCTAATCGTGGTTGGCCCCGTTAAACCGGATGCCGCTCTCTTATTAACGCCAGTCTTGATCGAGATTCCCAGGCGTCCTATTCCTCAGCCATCAACGGATTAGGGTGCAGACGAAGACATTCATGACAAGGTCTCTTTTACTGTTATGATTCCCCAACATTCGCCCCCTCAACTCACGCACTGGACAGGACGCTTTCATGATTGTCGTACATCACCTCGAAAACTCGCGTTCACAACGTATCCTTTGGCTGCTGGAAGAGCTGGAGCTGCCGTACGAGGTCAAACGCTATGAGCGTGATCCCAAGACCTATCTGGCACCGAAGAGCCTGAAGGATGTCCACCCCTTGGGTAAATCACCCGTGATTACCGATGGCGACATCACCCTGGCGGAAACCGGTGCTATCGTCGAATATTTGATTCACACCTATGGCGAAGGCCGCTTGCTGCCTCAGCCGCAGACTGCCGCCTATCGGGACTACACCTTTTGGCTGCATTACGCCGAAGGGTCGCTGATGCCGCCGATGTTGCTCAAACTGGTGTTCGACAAGATCAAGACGAGCCCCATGCCCTTTTTCGTAAAGCCGATTGCGAGGAAGATTGCGGATCAAACCACGAAGGCATTTATTGGTCCCCAGATCAAAACGCATCTGAGCTTTGTGGAAGATTACCTCAAGCAGCATGAATGGTTTGCGGGCGACCAGCTGACCGGTGCCGACATTCAGATGAGCTTCCCGCTGGAGGCCAGTTTTGCCCGCGGCGGTGGAGCTCAGTATCCGAACATTGCCGCTTACGTGAAACGTATTCATGCGCGTCCGGCCTACCAGCGGGCATTGGCCAAGGGTGGTCCCTACGACTATGCCTGAGCGCCAGAATCAGAAGGACTGCGAGTACGTCTACACTGTTTGTAGCAAGTCGTTATACTAACGCCGAACTTGGTACCCAGGAGATCTGCCGCAGTGGCGCTAAAAATCCCTCCCCTTATCCTAGTTGTGATTGCCGCATTTCTGATGTGGGGGCTAGCCCAGCTTATGCCTGCCTGGGGCTTTGACATGCTCTGGGCGAAGGCCTTCGCCCTGGAGCTTGGCCTGGTCGGTCTTGGCGTTAGTGCGTTGGGGATTGTGGCCTTTCGGCAAGCCCGCACCACGGTGAATCCGCTCGCGCCGGAGCTGGCGTCGGCTCTGGTGGTGGCTGGCATTTATCGCTACACCCGCAATCCCATGTACCTTGGCTTTCTGATCCTGTTACTGGGTTGGGCGGTCTATCTCGAAAACGCGGCGCCGTTTTTGGTGCTGCCCCTGTTCGTCCTCTACATGACTCGCTTTCAGATTCAGCCGGAGGAAAGGGCGCTGGAAACCCTGTTTGGACAAGAGTTCGTGGCTTATAAGCAAGCCGTGCGCCGCTGGATCTGAAAGCAAACCGTCAGGCGGGCGGCAAGGCTAATTCAGCCCGTACCGCCGCCCACGGTTGAACCGGAAAAAGCCATCCCGCTCCTCTAGGGAAATGGTTTTGGCGGCCCGTCCAAAGTGCTGATCTCTCAGCCGGTCCAGTTCCTGCTCCAGCTGCTCGCCGGTATATTGGCGCGCTAATTGTTCCCGTGCCTTCATGTAGTCAAAGCCTTTTTCCCAGCGTTCATTGCGCTCCTGATCAAGGGTCGCCAGCTTGGCGATGGCCTCGTCGCTGTAGCCCATTTGCTTGCGCAGGCTGTTGAGGCGCGCCTGGCGCGCGTCGGCTGGCAAGTCGTGTAGTTGGGTCTGCACCGCATCCAAACCAAACACGGCGTTGGCGAGGACATCCGGACCGACTAAATGGCGCTCAAGACTGTCACCGTAGACGTCGTCAATGGTGGTCTGGAGTTGAAACACGGCTTCTTCCGGGGAGATCTCAAAAGCTTGATCCAGGCGTTGCAGCTCTTCGTGGACCACTTGCTGTCGACGGTTCTGGGCCAATTCTTCCTCTGCCCAAATCAGGCTGGCGCTGTCGCCAAACATCTGGTGGCGCTTCTGCCAGATGCTGGCCTGGCGTTCGAGGAGTGCCATGGCCTGCAATGCACGGTGGTTGTCGTCCAACCATTGGTGGTAGAGCACAAGCTGGGTGATCAGCGCGAGGATGGCATCCTTAAGTTCCGGAAAGGCCAGGGCCACGGCCGCTTCAAACAGCGCGAGACCCTGCTCGGGGTGGGACGCAAGCAGCGTCCGTCTCTCGCCCAGCAGCTCGGCCTGGGTGGCAAGCTGGTCGATGGTTTTGCCGTAGCGTGCACGGTATTGGGCGGCCAGTTGGTTCACGAGGTCCTGCGGAAGACTGTCAATCAGCGCCTGGTTTGCGGCTGTTGAAATGCTGGTTTGACCGACCGGCGTGAGCGATGCCTGGTCTGTTGCCGTGGCTGGTGCGGATGTACCCTGTCCGTAGCCGTAAAGCAGTCCGGCGATACCCAGGGGGATAAGCAGATAACCGGCCAATCGAAATTTTGTCATGATCGTTGTCTGTTGCTGCGTGTGGATTCGTGTGTGGGGCCTAGAGTGTAGGACAGAGTGTAGAGTGTACACGGGCAGATACGGCGGCCGGAGTCGCCGTATCTGGTACTTACTTAAAGATGAAAGCTTTCTTAGAGCCAAATCAGTTGATTACGACTAAAGAAGTCTTTGCAGCGCCGGCCAGATGAGTTCCGCGATTTTGGCGGAGCCGCTGTCTGAGGGGTGGATGCCGTCCCAAATAATATCGGCTTCGGTGATGACCGGACGTGGATCGATGAAAGTGCAGTCGAGCGCGGAGTATGCGCATGCCCGCGACAGGATCTCATCGCCGTAGTCGACCGCTTCTTTCATGGACTTGAGGCGGAAGAAGCCATTCTTGACGTAGTAATAGCCCACCAGGATACCGTTCTCAACGCCGTCTTCTTCCAGGGTGTTGAGGAAGTCGACGCCCGCGACGTAGAGGTCATCAATATAGGCCTTGCACTTGGCGCTGAGGCCGCGCTCATACCAGTTCGTTTTGCAGTTGTTCGGATCCAGGGCAATGGCCGGAATCAAAATGTCGTTGCCGCCGGCGTCGCCCACCAGGGTTCTGATCGCGGGATTATCCGCTTTCGCCATGGCGTACTGGTCAGGGATAGAGGGCGCCAGGAAGCCGCCGGTCAGCTCCGCGCCGGACACGGTGTAGCGGCGAAAGGTTTGTCCCGCATTCTCTTCCAACTGGTCCTGTATTTTGCCGGACAGGGCGAAAATGGAGTCGCCGACAAAGATGACCTGGTTGTTGTCCGCGTCGATCACCTTGTCGTTGCTGAGTAGCTGGCCTAACTGACCGCAACCGGTCATGGCCAGGGAAAGCCCGACCGCGGCGAGGAAGCGCAGCGTGCCGGTGGTTTTGAGGTTTTTCATTGTTATTGTCTCCAATGTTATTAAAAGGTAACGGTTTGTTGTTTACGTTACCGGCTCATACATAACATGAGTTCCGGCTGGGGAATATGGCTGAATCGGCCAGATGTGGTTAAAAGAGGCCAAGGTTTGTAGCGCGTGATCTGAATCTCAGACCCGGGGACCTCCGAGGCATGAGAATCTGTTCACATCGGGGAGTCCTTGGCCATTTAACGCATCAAACGCGTCATTTCTCACATTCCGCCTTCGCGGTCCGCCAGGCACAGTGTTCCGGTACGGTTCACTCTCTCGACTCAAAGAACGGCACAAGGAGCGCGTTAATGAAAAAGGTAAGTCGTCGTAAATTTTTGATTGGCAGTGCTGCGGCTGGCGCGGCGGCGGCAACTTACAGCCCCCTTGGCAGCGCTCGTCTATTGGTGCCGACGCGCCGTTCGAACAAAAAAGCCGTGGTGATTGGTTCCGGCTTCGGCGGGTCCGTTGCCACCTTGAGGTTGGCGGAAGCGGGCGTTCCCGTGGCGCTGGTTGAGCGCGGCCGGGACTGGACGTATGCGGGGGAGGATACCTTCCCCATGCTGGGCAACCCCAGCCTCAAGATGCTCTGGGTTGAACCCAGCGCGTTGCGGCCGGGTTCGACGGGCCTGCTGCAGGAGTATGTCGCCGGCTCGATCGCGGTGGGTGTTGGTGCCGGCCTCGGCGGTGGATCTCTGGTGTATGGCGGCGTGTTGTTGCAGCCGCGGCGGGAGATCTTCGAGCAGGTACTACCGACGATTTCCTATGACGAGATGGAGACCCTGTACTACCCGAGGCTTCTGTCCCGGGTCAGCGGCGGGCCAATCCCGGATGACATTCTCGCGTCTCCCAACTACACCTCCATGCGGGTTTTTATCGACAACGCCACCAAAGCTGGGCTGGAAGTGGTCCGCAGCGAGGTCGGCTTTAACTGGAATATCATCCGCGAGGAAATCCAGGGTCGGCGAAAGGCTTTCGCGTCGGCTGGCGAATACGTGTTTGGGTGTAACAGTGGCGCCAAGAACAGCCTCGATCGGAACTATCTGGCGGACGCCCGTGCCACCGGCAACGTTGAAATCCATACGCTGCACAACGTGGTGAACGTGCGACGCAATCGCTGGAACCGTTCGTTCGAGGTTCATTGTGAAGTGATCAGCGAGAAGGGAGCCGTAATTGCCAAGCATGTGATTGAATGCGAATACCTGTTCATGGCGGCCGGGTCCATGCACACCACGCGGTTGTTGCTGAAGGCCAAGGCACTGGGAGATATCCCCACGCTTAATGATGGCGTGGGTGAGGCGTGGGGCACCAATGGCGACGAGCTGATGGCTCGCGTGGATATATCGGAATCCACGGGACCGGTGCAGGGTGGGCCGCCCAGCATTGCCGCGTTTGATTTGCAGAACCCGATCAAACCGACCGGTTTTATGCACTCTCCCTCGCCGACCAACAGCGAGTTCACCCAACTGCAAATGGGTATGTGTGTCCCCGATAAGAACAGCAAGGCACGGTATCGGATTCTGTCCGATAACCTGGACTTCAACTGGTCGCGGAATGCCAACGAGCCGTCCCACCAGGCGCTGTTACATACCATGGACAAGATGGTTGGCGTAGGCGGCGGTACGGTGAAGGATCGCAAGCTGTTTGGCACCTGGCACCCCCTCGGTGGTGTTGCCATGGGAGCGGCGTGCAGCGATCTGGGTGAGGTTCTGGGCACCCCGAATCTGTTTGTGGTGGATGGCGCTCTGATACCGGGCTCCACCGGGGCAGCCAATCCGTCTCTGACCATCGGCGCCAACGCTGAGCGGATCATGGAACAGCTGGTATCAAAGATCAGATGATCAGGAAGACGCCGCCGGCTTCACGTGATTCAAATAGGGCCAGCTACTGGACCTGTGAGCTGGATCGCAGGCGGCGGAGGCATTATCGGTGATCATTCATGACAAGAACGTCACTAAAATGAGTTGATCGAGCATGTCTGGATACGACAGCCGACCCGCCACCCATGCCTACCGCCTCGGGGTGGCAAGCGTCAATATCTTGTTGGATTACGCCCTGGAGCAGGGCCTGGATGAAGCACATTGCCTGCGTGAGACAGGGCTGACCCGCCAGTTGCTGGTGAATCCCGAGGCGGAAATCGATCCCGCGCAGGAGCTGGCATTGATTCGGATTCTGTCCGAAACCCTGGGGGCGCCCTTCAAGCACGGCTTTACGGTTGGATTGCGCTATCACCTGACCGCCAGCGGTGTGTGGGGACTGGGCTTGATGAGCATGCGCAATGGGCTTGAGGCCGCCCAGTGGGGATCGCGTAATGTTGCGGCGGGTTCCTATGCTTTTATCAAGTATCAATTCAGTGTGTTGGCGGGTTCGCCGATGTTGATCATGGATGACCGACACCTGCCGGACGACGTGCGGAGCTTCCTGGTGGCGCGGGATCTGGGGTCCATCTGGAATCTGCATCATGATTTGCTGCCCAACCACCCCTTCGGCGTGAGCGAAGTTCGGCTCACGCAATCCCGCTGCGAAGCCTTGGATCAGGTCGAGGCGCTGTATCAATGCCCGATTCTGACCGGCCAGTCTGAAGCCTGCCTGGTGCTGAATGCCGCCATCCTGCAGGCCGCGTTTCCGCGAGCCAATGCCATCACCGCCGGTCAATGCGAACGTTACTGCCAGGAGCTGATTGAGCGACGGCAGGTGACGCGTCAGTTGGCGGACCGGGTGCGGCATTATTTACGGGAAAATGGGCTACGGGAAAATGGGCTACGGGAAAATGGGCTACGGGAAAACGGGCTACGGGAAAACGGACTACGGGGGAATGATTTGCGGGAAAGTAAGCCGAGGGAAAGCGAACCGCAGTTTACGAGCCTGAAAGAGGTTGCCAGCGCATTCAATCTGTCGGAGCGCAGCTTTCGTCGACAGTTACAGCAGGAAGGCGTCAGCTGGCGCCAGTTACGCGATGAAGTGCTCGCCGAAAGCGCCAAGCGGCAACTGCGCATCGGCCGTTTCAGTATTCGCCAGGTCGGCGAGCAGTTGGGTTATGCGGAGGTTTCCAGCTTCTCCCATGCCTTTAAACGCTGGACCGGCGTGTCGCCCGCGGAGTACTGTCGAGAGGTACCTGTCTCGCGCGGTCATGGTTAAAGGCGCGGTCTGCAATATTGAGGTGTGACGGGGCATCAACTTGAGCCGGCGATCTGGTATAAGATGCGTCTGATCGAAATCATGCGCTTCCGCACCCGCCTACCGGTGCGGCCGCCTCAATGCTAGGACCCTTCATGAAAGCAGTTATTGGTTATTTCTTCCGCGGCCTGCGCCTGATCCTGACGCCGGTCATGCTGATCAGCGAAAAACTCACCACCCCCAAGGCCATCGCCCGTACCCCCGAGGTCCAGGCGGAGGTAGATCGCGCCTGTCAGCGACTGGCGCTCTATCAGTTCCGGGCGTGTCCCTTCTGCATTAAGGTCCGCAAGGAAATGGCCCGCCTGGGTCTGAACATTGAAACCCGTGATGCGCAGCATGAGGGGCCGCACCGGGCCGCGCTGGAAGCCGGTGGTGGACGGATTAAAGTACCTTGCCTGCTCATTCAGCATGAGGATGGTCGGCAGGAGTGGCTGTACGAGTCGGATGCGATCAACAGCCGGTTGCAGGCCTGGTTTGAGCCAGGATCAAAAAATAGCGTTCCGCTTCCCTTTGGTCTTTGATCCCAGCGTTACGTGAGACCGTGCTGCGGCCTGGCAGCAGGGTCTTGCCTGAGAATCCCATGAACAAATCCCTGATCCGCCAACAGATCCTTGAACGGCTGAACGATGAACTGATTGCCGCCCAATCCGCCTTGCAGAGTGCCCATGAGGCGGCAACCCATGAGGACAGCGTGGCCGAGAACAAATACGATACCTTTGGCCTGGAAGCGGCCTATCTCGCCCATGGCCAGGCCAGGCCAAGCGGGTGCGGGAAATCGAACAGGCGATTGCCGCCTATCGCACGTTGTCGCTGCCGGAGACCAGCCCGGACGCTGCCGTTCGGCTGGGTGCGCTGGTGACGCTGGAGTCTGCGACGGGTGCGCAGAAGCGGGTGTTCATTGGGCCGGATGGCGCGGGCGTGAAAGTGGCCGGGAATGGCCAGGAGATCATCGTGATCACGCCCCGCTCACCACTCGGGCAGAGCCTGCTTGGCAAGCTTGAAGGGGATGAGGTGGTGATTGAGGTCAGCTGTAGCCGGTGTCTGTTTGAAGTTCTGAGGATTGACTAGCGACTGAGCAAGGGCACGCTTAGTGAAGCCAAGTGTCGGTAATCCTTTTTAAGATGATTTCAATTTGATCTACGTTTTCATCTTTCTGGCGGACTGCAAAAGTAACTCCCTCTCCCAGGGGCTAATCTGTGCACAGATATCATGCCCTCATGCCCTTCGACAGGCTCAGGGCGAACGGAGTAGTTGGCGACAGAGTGGTTTCGACAGGCGCAGAGCGACCATTATGCCGCCGGTCACC
>CAYXVO010000103.1:0-2607 GCA_964467875.1 uncultured Pseudomonadales bacterium
CTGACCCAACTGATTCATGGCTGCTGACCCGGAAATACCGTTTTGACTTCAGAAACAAAAAAGGCCCTGATCAGGGCCTCTTCTGGGTTATTGCTCAGGCTTTTTTTGCCTTCGCTCCCTGTTCAATCTGCCGGGTAATATACCACTGTTGCCCGATCGACAGGATGTTGTTGACCAACCAGTACAGAACCAGACCGGCGGGGAACCAGAGGAAGAACACGGTAAAGATAATCGGCATCATCTTCATCACCCGCGCTTGGACAGGGTCCGGTGGCGTGGGATTGAGCGACATCTGGATGAACATGGTGGCGCCCATCAGCAGTGGCAGGATGAAGTAGGGATCCTTCACCGACAAATCCTGAATCCAGAGCATGAATGGCGCATGGCGCAACTGCACACTTTCCGCCAAAACCCAGTACAGGGCGATGAACACCGGCATCTGCACCAGAATCGGTAAACAACCGCCGAGAGGATTGATCTTCTCCTTGCGGTACATCTCCATCATGGCCTGGGACATCTTCTGCCGATCGTCCCCGTATTGGTCTTTCAGACGCTGCAATTCCGGTGCAACCCGACGCATATTTGCCATGGAGCGGTAACTGGCAGCGGATAAGGGAAAGAACAGCAGCTTGATCAGGATCGTCAACAGGATAATGGCGACGCCCCAGTTCTTGACGAAATCCTGGAAGAAATCCAGTAACAGGAACAAGGGCTTGGCAATAAACCAAAGCCAGCCGAAATCGACCGTCAAATCCAGATTGGGCGCTGCCTGCTCCAGATAATCCATGATTTTGGGACCGATATAGGTTGATGCGCTAACCGTCCCAGTCTCGCCTGGCTGTACAACCGTTTGGGGCAACACGTAGCCCAGCAGGTAATTGCCGTTGGCGACGTTGGCCTGGAAGGTAGGCTGGGAATCCTGGGGTGGAATCAGTGCCGCCACGAAATAGTGCTGCAGAAACGCGATCCAGCCATTGGTGGTATCCATTTTCACCGGCGTGCTGGCAAGGTCGTCGAAATCGTATTTCTCGTAGCGCTCCATTTCAGTGGACAGCACCACACCGAGAAATGATTGCATGCCCAGAGCCGTTGTTTGCGAAGGATCGGGGCTACGGTCACGCAGGATCTTGGCCGAGTAATTGGCAGCCCAGGGATTGGCGCTCTGGTTGTCGATCAGGTAACTGATCTTGATTTCGTAGCTGCCGCGGGTGAATTCGTAGCGCTTGGTGACCTTGACGCCCTCGGCCGTGGTGTGGGTGAGGTCCACGGTCAGTTCATCGGCACCATCCGTCAGGCTATAGCGCTGATTGGCACTGGCATAGACGGGGGGTTGTTTGCCGGCATCGATACCGTTGCGACCGAGTAAGGCAGTTTCCAATACGTAGGTGCGATTCCCGGTTTCCAGAATGGAGAGCGGTTCCGGAGAATTTAATACACGCTGATGCTGCTTGAGCAGGGCTTCTACCAGATTGCCGCCTTGGCGGGAAATTTGCAGGGACAACACATCGGTCTCGACCTGGATGGTGCCGGCTTCAGTGGTAGCGACGGTGCCATTACTGACATTGGCTTGCTCAACACTTTCGGGAATGTCGAGCTGAGCGCCTGGTGTGGTGGCGGTCAGATTTGTTGATGGAGCGCCACTGGATTGACGTTCTTGCTGTGTCGTCTGTTGGCTAAAAGGCTGCTGACCGTAGTCTTCGTTCCAGGCCAGAACCATCAGGTAGGAAACGACGAGCAGCGCAACAATGAGTATGGTCCGTTGAGCATCCATGGGTCTTTGACTACTTAGTTAGGTCGGGTTGAGGGGTTAGGTCGGATTGACGGCGTAAGTCGGATTGCGAGTGATCACTGGTACCGCAGTGACAATGCGTCGAAGTGCGGGATTGTACCTCAGGAACCGGATCAAATCCTCCCGCGCTCCAGGGATTACACCGCAACAGCCGTTTTAAGGCGAGAAAGCTTCCGCGTAGTGCACCGTGACGTTCAACTGCCTGGAGAGCGTAGCAAGAGCATGAAGGGTAGTAACGACAGTGGGGTGCCATGAGAGGGCTGATGAAATATTGATAGCCCCGGATCAGGAACACGAGGAGACGGCGCATCGTTATTTGGCCTCGGATTTCACGATTTGCTCTTCGGCCTGACGTTGCAGGCGTGACCAAAGCTTATCCAATACGGCCAACAGCTGTTTATTCTCGGCGGTGCCTGCGTCTTTACGGACCAAGACGACGATATCAAGCTCGGGCAATGTCCCCAGACGGTGTCGGAAGGATTCCCGAACCAGCCGTTTTATACGATTGCGGTCAACGGCCTTGCGTACGTTCTTCTTGGCGACAACCAGACCAGCACGTGCAGTTTCCTGCTCGTTGCGGATTGCAAGTAACAGAAAATATGGGTGAGGCGCACGGAAGCACGCTTGTTCGAAGACCTTTCGAAATTCCCCGGAAGCGAGTAGTCGCGTGCTCCGAGGAAATTCAAGGCGGATCATTCGTTCAATAATCAGGCAGACAGACGCTTACGGCCTTTGGCGCGACGAGCAGACAGCACTTGACGGCCTTTCTTGGTAGCCATACGAGCACGGAAACCGTGGTTGCGCTTTTGGTTCATGGC
>CAYXVO010000103.1:2617-8534 GCA_964467875.1 uncultured Pseudomonadales bacterium
CGCTTGCGCTTCAGTACGCTGGGTTGGAATGTTCTTTTCATGACTCGG
The DNA here is from genome assembly GCA_964467875.1 of uncultured Pseudomonadales bacterium. GTDB lineage: Bacteria > Pseudomonadota > Gammaproteobacteria > Pseudomonadales > Oleiphilaceae > JAEZAA01. The sequence continues at coordinate 2,666 of CAYXVO010000103.1, forward strand.
TCTCAAATTCGTGGTTGGAAAAGCATAAAGCAAAAATAGGAGCGCGATTGTATTGAATTTGAGCGGAGAATTCAATTTGATCGCACGCTTCTTATTTAATATTTAAAGGTTCTTTTTAGGTAGTTTTACTGTGTTTATAAAGATAAAGGGGACTGTTTTCTGTGGACAAGTGTCTATTCCTTTTTTATTTCAAAGACCTGAGCAGATGATGGATGCGGGGAAAACGGGTGTTCAACAGGTGTGCTACCTGAGCATGGGGTGGGGATGAAAGTGCCACTTATGCACCGCCTGATTCGTCCACAGGCTCCCATAGGGGTTGTCCACAGGGCTCAGACCCTCTTGTACAGAGGGGGTGTGCATAAAAAATTTTTCCTTATTTTGCTTTGTGCACAAGGCTGTGTGTAAGGCTGCAATATTCGGAATTACATAGTAAAAGTTATACACACCCTGTGGAACAAGCTGTTTTTGGTCGGTGGCGCCAGGCCGGGCTAAGGGTTACAATTGCGCCTATCTGTGGGGAACAAGAACCTGCAGGAACTGAAACAGTAGAAGTTGCTTCGCGTCAAAGGCACGGATCGCCTGTCTCTATATAGTCGTACGCTGAGATAGGCGTACGCTTGGACTGTTGTACGCTTGATAGTGGTCACTCTGCTTGTGATGCTCAAGGATGGTTAGGCTGTGGATATGCGGCAGCCTGGAGCAGCGGAATGACCTGGTACGAGAGGTACCTTGCTGTCTGGCGCCGATACTGCGTGGCCGTGGAATTTCCAGGGGTTATTCCATTAGCGGTCGCAAGACAATTTAATTACGTACCTGTGCAGTCGCCACTTGGTAGGCTGGGGGATAGCTGTGTCTTTGGAAATGTGGAAAAAGTGCCTGGAATTTTTGCAGGAGGAATATCCTGCGCAGCAGTTCAATACGTGGCTGAGGCCGCTTCAGGCACAACAGCTCAACGATGAATTGCAACTTTATGCGCCCAACAAGTTCGTGCTGGACTGGGTCGCCGACAAGTATCTGGGCCGGATTCGTGAACTCCTCAGCGAAATCGGTGACGAGCGTGCGCCCAAGGTGGTGCTGCGTATCGGATCCGTGCGGTCGAAAAAAGACGGCGAGAATGAAGCACCTGTTGCATCACGCCGGGTTCAAGTGACCCGTAATAGCAGTGGCAGTAACAGCGGTGGCGGCAATAGTAGTAATAGTAGTGGCAGTAATCGTAGTGGCAGCAATACTAGCGGCCACCGCGACGACGAGCGTGAGCGTGGCGGTGATCGCACCGTTGATGTGGAAGGTGCGATCAAGCATCAGAGCTTTCTGAACCCGAACTTCACGTTTGACACCTTTGTGGAAGGCAAGTCCAACCAATTGGCCCGTGCCGCTGCGATGCAGGTGGCGGAGAACCCCGGTGGCGCCTATAACCCGCTCTTCCTATATGGTGGCGTGGGGTTGGGTAAAACCCACTTGATGCATGCCGTGGGGAATGCAATCGCCAAGAAGACGCCCAATGCACGGGTGGTGTATCTTCATTCCGAGCGTTTCGTGGCCGATATGGTCAAGGCGCTGCAGTTGAACGCGATTAACGAGTTCAAGCGCTTCTACCGGTCTGTGGATGCGCTGCTGATCGACGACATTCAGTTCTTTGCGCGCAAGGAACGCTCCCAGGAAGAATTCTTCCATACCTTCAATGCCTTGTTGGAAGGCGGTCAGCAGATGATTCTGACGTGCGACCGTTATCCCAAGGAAATTGAGAATATGGAAGAGCGGTTGAAGTCCCGGTTTGGCTGGGGATTGACCGTGATGGTCGAGCCGCCGGAGCTGGAAACCCGCGTGGCGATTCTTATGAAGAAGGCGGAGCAGAGCAACGTGCGTCTGAGTAGTGAAGCGGCGTTCTTCATTGCCCAGAAAATCCGCTCCAACGTGCGTGAGCTGGAAGGCGCCTTGAAGCTGGTGGCGGCCAACGCGCATTTCACCGGACAGGAAATCACGCCGCCGTTTATTCGGGAATCTCTCAAGGATTTGCTGGCATTGCACGAGAAGCAGGTCAGTATCGATAATATCCAGCGTACCGTCGCAGAATATTATAAGATCAAGGTGTCTGACCTGCTGTCGAAGCGGCGTACCCGCTCGGTGACACGGCCGCGCCAGCTGGCGATGGCATTGGCGAAGGAGCTGACCAATCACAGCCTGCCGGAGATTGGCGAGGCCTTTGGTGGCCGCGACCATACAACGGTGCTGCATGCCTGCAAGAAGATTGTGGAGTTGCAGGGCCTGGATCCGGTAATCCGCGAAGACTATCAAAATTTCATGCGTACCCTGACCACCTAGGGTGCGCGCGTTCTGAACCAATCTGAATGACCAAGAGCGATTGACATGAAACTGACCATTGCACGCGAGACCCTCCTCACGCCGCTGCAAATTATTGCCGGAGTAGTGGAGAAAAAGCAGACCATGCCGGTTCTGGCCAACATCCTGATGGTGGCGGACGAGTCGGGCCTGAGCCTGACGGGAACCAATATGGAGGTTGAGCTGGTCAGTCATATCTCTAACGTGGAAATCGCGGAACCCGGTCGGATTACGGTCCCGGCCAAAAAGCTGGCGGACATCTGCCGGGCACTGGATGATCAAGGTCGGATCACGTTTAACCTGAAGGACGGCCGTCTGCAGCTGACCAGCGGGCGCAGTCAGTTCACCCTGTCCACGCTGCCAGCGGATCATTATCCCAATATTGAGGAAGAGGCCGAGGGGCTCGAGCTGACGGTGAGTCAAGGCGAGCTGAAAGAGGTACTGGATGCCACTGCCTTTGCCATGGCGCAACAGGATGTACGCTACTACCTGAATGGCATGTTGTTTGAGGTTGCCTCCGACTATCTGCGGGTGGTTTCAACGGATGGCCACCGTCTCGCGTTGGCAACGATTAAAATGCCGACAACTGTTTCTGATGTGCGACAAATGATTGTGCCGCGCAAGGGGGTTCAGGAACTGTCGCGTCTGCTGTCCGACGCCGAGGCGCCGTGTGTTCTCAAGTTTGGAGACAGTCATATTCGAGCGCGGATTGGATCTTATGTCTACACATCCAAGCTCATTGAAGGTAAATTCCCAGATTATCAAAGAGTTGTGCCGAAAGGTGGCAACATGGTGATGATTGCAGACCGTCAGGAGCTGCGGGGAACACTGTTGCGGGCCGCGATTTTGTCGCACGAGAACGTGCGTGGTGTCCGCCTGCAGTTTGAGCACAATCTGCTTAAGGTTTTTGCGAATAACCCTGAACATGAGGAAGCGGAAGACAGCCTGATGGTTGAGTATCAGGCCGAGCCGTTACAGATTGGCTTCAATGTGAGCTATCTGACGGATGTGCTGGGTGTGATGGATAGCGGTAACGTGAAGGTCACGCTGGCGAGTCCAAATAGTAGTGCGTTAATCGAATCCACTGAAGACGATCGGGCGCTGTATGTTGTGATGCCCATGCGCCTATAGGGACGATGGTAAAGGGGCAGGCACTGCCCCTTTTTAAATACCCAGATGGGAAGGGCTCGGGACAAATAGGAGCAAGATGTTGATGAGGGGCCAGCAGGCATGAAGGATACATTGCTTAGCAGCATTAAGGGTGCACTGCGGATCGGACAGACCGCGGCTGTGCTATCCCGGGCGGGGCTCGGTTATGCCCTGGGTGAGCGGCCACCGACACCACGGCTATTGCGGCAGACTTTTGAAGAACTCGGCGCGACCTATATCAAGCTGGGCCAGTTTATTGCCAGTTCTCCCACGTTTTTCCCCCAGGATTATGTCGAGGAATTCCAGCACTGCCTGGACCAAACCAAGCCCCTGCCCTTCACCGTCATGAAGCGCATTCTCAATGAAGAGATGCAACGTCCGTTGCATGAGATATTTTCCGAGATTGATCCAGAGCCTCTGGCATCCGCTTCCATTGCCCAGGTGCATGCCGCACGTCTGGTGACCGGTGAAGACGTGGTGATCAAGATCCAGAAGCCGGGCGTGGCGAATGTGCTGCTGACCGATCTGAATTTTTTGTATATCGCCGCGAAGGTGCTGGAACTGCTGGCACCGAAGCTGTCCTGGACCTCGCTGTCGGGCATCGTTCAGGAGATCCAGCGCACGATGATGGAGGAGTGCGACTTTTATAAAGAAGCACGCAACCTGCAGATATTCCGTCAGTTCCTGTTGAATACCCACAACGAAGGCGCGACCGTCCCCAAGGTGTATGAACACGCCAGTACCATGCGTGTGCTAACCATGGAGCGCTTTTATGGTGTTGCCCTCACCGATCTGAATTCGATTCGCAAGTACTGCCCGGATCCCGAGCGGACCTTGATCTCGGCCATGAATACCTGGTTTGCCAGTTTAACCCAATGCGAATTCTTCCATGCCGATGTGCATGCCGGGAATTTGCTGGTACTGAAAGATGGCCGCGTCGGCTTTATCGATTTCGGCATCGTGGGCCGTTTGGGATCGGGAACTTGGGAGGCCATTTCCGACTTTATCTCTGCCATCATGACTGGCAACTTCGATGGCATGGCCGATGCGATGATCCGCATTGGTGTGACCAAGGGCGAAGTCAGCAGCAGCGTGCTTGCGGCCGATATCCGGCGTCTATACCAGCGCATGGATTCGATGGTACCGGACTACGCTTCCGTGGATGTGAATGTGGAGGAAGAGGACGTTAACAGCATTTTGATGGATCTGGTGAAACTGGGCGAACAGCATGGCCTGCATTTCCCGCGGGAATTCGCATTGCTTCTCAAACAGTTTCTCTATTTCGACCGCTACATTCATGTCCTCGCACCCGAGATGGACATGTTTATGGATGAGCGGTTGAATATGCTGCACTGAACGATGTACTCGTGGGATGGCCGCTAACCTGAGCCTCCACGAATAAAGCCCGGCCAATGGTAGCGTCACGCTGCGATTCGCCGGGCTTTTTTGTTTGTATGTTCAACGGATAAATTCCCCCGGCAAGATCGGTTGAGAGGGGGGGGAATAGATAACGGGAGAATCATCGAGTGGATATTTGGTCGGCAGTCATTGTGCTGTTTCTGATTATGGATCCGATTGGTAACGTGCCCCTGTACCTTGCCGTGCTTGAGGGCGTCGAACCACAACGGCGCCGCCTGGTGTTGATTCGGGAGTTGCTGATCTCCCTGCTGATCCTCTTTATCTTTCTGTTTGGCGGGCGTTATCTCCTGCAGTTCTTCCACTTGCGTCAGGAGTCCATCAGTATTGCCGGCGCCATCGTCCTGTTGTTTATCGCCATTCGAATGATCTTCCCCCAGAGATCGGACGGTCGAGAGGACGCGATTGAAGGAGAACCCTTCATCGTACCCTTGGCGGTCCCGTTCCTGTCCGGCCCCTCAACGCTCGCCACGATCATGTTGTTAACGACCAAGGAGCCGGATCGAATGATGGACTGGTCGTTGGCGTTGGGCATGGCGTGGGCGGCCAGTGCAATCATCTTGCTGTCCTCAACGCTGCTGTACAAGTTGCTCAAGAAGCGCGGTTTGGTGGCGATGGAGCGCCTGATGGGGATGTTGCTGGTGGCAATCGCGGTGCAGATGTTCCTGGACGGTTTGTCTGTTTATCTCCGGCTTCAGTAAGCCACTTCTTTAGTAAGCCATTTTTTCGCGCACTGGGATGAAGGCTTTGGATCTATGCCGCCTTTTTGGTTGAGGGCCACCGACATTGAGTCGGCGATGGGGGTTTCAGGCAACGCTCGGTTGTTGGGGCCTCTGAGTCGATGGTGCGATGGGCGCTCCTGGGGTATGCTTTCCGGAGCTTGATCTGCTCTCGATGCGTTGTGGCCAAGATGGTACAGAGCGCCCAGGTCTTAACCGACGGATTCTGAATGCTGCCCATCATC
>CAYXVO010000104.1:0-8524 GCA_964467875.1 uncultured Pseudomonadales bacterium
TAGGGGCTGCCCCGCGCAAATTCAACGCCAGGCACGCCTGCGGGCCTGGCCAGACCAGTGAGCCTGAGTTTAGGCGCTACGTCCCTGTGCGATGACACGCAGTTCCGCGCGACGGTGATCCATCCGCTGCTTGAGCCGCTGTACGCATCGCTCCAGAGTTTTACTGATTTTCGAGTGGGTACGGATCATCGCAATCCGTGGCCAGGTCGCGCGCTCCCCTTCAAGAATGAGGCGTTCCAGCAGCTCCGGTGTGGGGTTGCTCATCAAACGTAAATAATCAGCAGCCCGGTAACGCGGCGCAATGGTCACATCACCGCCATAGCGCTGCGCCATGATGTTATAGGCCTGACCACTGATCTGACGCATCGCCTCGTGTTTCGCCTTCTTACGGAAGTAGTCGAACATCATGCGACCATGAAACTGGAGTTCCGATTTCGCGACATGCTTGGTGAGTGCCAGCACCCCACCCTTTTCCTCCCGGGCATTGGTCTTTAACCAGGGAACAATATGAGGGTTGGTTTGGCTCACGATGGAAAAGTTAACGTTGTATAAGTGCATCAAACGCTCATTGGGCAGATCGCTCACCACCGAGCCATCAACGAACCGGAGCTTCGGCATGTAAGGCTCAAGGTTTCCATCCCGGTCCTTTTTCATCAATTGGGCCGGCGGGAAGACCATCGGCACGGCGCACGATGCCAATACCGCACTCCACACCAACAAATTAGGTGCGGTATAGCCATTCAGTAATCGGGCTTTCTGATGTGCGGCCACCGGGGAGACGGATAAATTGACGCTACGCTCACTCCGCTCGTAGGCCTCCTGAAAACTCAACTCACCCAGATTTGCTCGAAAACATTGCTCAAGCTGGCGCTGGTCCATCAGGCCCTTCCCGCGGATTCCGCTCAAGGGACCAAGCCATTTCCAGGCATTCAAGCAGAGATTTTCTGGCGCAAACAAACTGGGCATCTCAGCATCAGTCCGGGTACCGACTAAGGCTGCCACCAGGGCGCCAATACTCGAACCGGTAATAACTTGAGGAAGCAGCCCCCGCTCCCACAGCGCCTTGATCACACCGAGGTGAAAGAGCCCCAGCGTCGCACCACCACTTAACATCAGGACCGGGCGACCGAAACTCCGGGAGGTGTCCTTGAAGAAGTCCAATTTTTTCTTCAGAGGCATTTCCGGCATGTCCTGATCACAGACATAATTCAGCGAGTCACACACCTGATTCACGTACTCTTCAATCAAGTGCTTGGTGCCGACATAGCTCCGATTGTACAACCGGTAGTTACCCATATTCCCCAGATCGTGGTGCAGACCCTCGCGCAGACTGCGCATCAGGCTCCAGTGATCGCGACGCTGGTGGGCATTGCGTAGGTCCGTCAAGCGGTCATAAATCAACTCATAGTTATACAGGTCGCTGGCAAAGCCTTCCTTCCACTCAACATTACCTTCCAGGTAGTCCAGCTCCAGTGCCGCATCCTGCCAGGTCTCGTAGTTCTTCGCCTCCGACATGGCTTTCTTATACTTCTTGATCTGACTGAACATAGAGTCCCCAACGCCGAGTACAAATATGGGTGGATGCCGCGTCACCTGAAACCACACACGCGAGACCTACTCTACAAAGCGATGGCCCGCCCACGTGTCGTCGTTCAATTCCGGTAACCGCTTTCTAATTCGCCTCTCACCTTTTAAATATAGACTAGCAGGAAAGCAACGCCGGGGCCGCTCAATTGCTCAACCACCTGAGCGTGAAAACAAGAAAGGCGCTCATTGAGCGCCTTTCTTGAGATAGGACGGACTGGGAACCAGTCCTGGACGTCGACAACATGCTGCGGTGCAAGGATAAGGTCAGCGCCCGCGGACTCTTAGAATTCGAAGTCTTCGTCAAACTCGTCATCATTGGCAAACGGATCTTCTACCGCCCCATCCTGAACCAGATATTCCCGGCGCTGGAGATAGGCGTTGCGAATAAACTGATATTTATCGCCGACAATAAATCCTTCCACCGGGATCAGGTCCGCGCGCATATCGATTGCCTTAACAACCGTCAGACCAATCGCGACATCATCCTCAAGGTAGTAGGTCGGTTCGAAATAGGAATCTGGCAGGCGACCCAGCGCGTCTCTCAACGTTGATGGCCCCAGTGCCGGCAACATCAGATAGGGTCCGCTGCCGACGCCCCAGAACCCTAGGGTCTGGCCAAAGTCCTCATCTTCCTTCGGCAACCCGAATGCCGTACCCACGTCGAAAAAACCACCAAGCCCAAACGTCGTGTTGAACATCAGCCTGCTCAGGGTGGCGACACTTTTCTCCCCCTTGAGCTGCAGTGCGCTGTTGACCAGTACACCAACGTCATCCAGATTATTGAAAAAATTGGTGATGCCTTGATCGACGGGACCGGGAACAAACTTCCGATAACCCTCCGCAACGGGACGTAACGCGTACTCATCGAGAAATTCATTGAAACTGAAAACCCATCGGTTGTACCGCTCAAGGGGGTCGTATCCAGGCTTTTCCCCTTCTGCCGACACATCCCCTTCTGCCGGCACAGTTTCAGCATTCACGGCCACTGCCAGCAGGCCAAGGAACAGTGCTGCGAATAGCTGACTAAACATCCTGGTCATGGTCACTGAATCTCTCGGATGAAAAAGCTCCGACGCGGCCAGCCGCTTTGCGGAGAGGGTACAACAGAATTCGGGTATCTGGCTGCGATGCGCGGCCGAAATGCGAGGCAGCGCACGGCGTGAACCGCCTGCCACCTCGGAACTACGGAAATGCTAACGCTTGCGGATGATCACACTACCAACCGAGTAACCCGCCCCAAATGAGCAGATAACACCTAGCTCCCCAGCCTTGAGATCCGACTTGAATCGGTGAAACGCAATGATCGACCCGGCAGAGCTGGTATTGGCAAACTCATCCAGAATTACTGGCGCCTCGGACGGCTGCGGGTCCCGACCCAGCACGCGCCGGGCAATCAGCTCATTCATGCTGAGGTTGGCCTGGTGCAGCCACATACGCTTGAGCTCCGCGGCCTCCAATCCCACTTCTCCCAAGTGCGTCGTCATCAGCTCGGAGACCATGGGAATCACTTCCTTGAATACCTTGCGGCCCTGCTGAATGAACAGCTTGTCGGGCTTGCCGATGCCACTTTCATCGCACCGGTTAAGAAAACCAAAATTGTTACGAATATTATTCGAAAATAAAGTCTTGAGCTTTGTCCCAACAACCTCGAACTGGTGTGAACCACGTGCCAGATCGGCCTGCTCCACAACCATGGCGGTGCAGGCATCGCCGAAGATGAAGTGGCTGTCGCGATCACGATAATTCAGGTGAGCCGAGCAGATTTCCGGATTCACCACCAACACCCGTCGTGCCGCGCCTGTCTGAATTGCGCTAACGGCCGCTTGCAAGCCGAATGTGGCAGAGGAACAGGCCACGTTCATGTCATAGGCGAAACCATCGACGCCCAATGCATTTTGAACCTCAATGGCGACCGCCGGGTAAGCCCGTTGCAGGTTGGAGCAGGCAACGATCACCGCATCCACATCGGCTGCCGTAATTTCTGCCTGTTGCAGTGCCTCACGAGCTGCAGCCACAGCCATTTCGCACTGGACACTCTGTTCGTCGTTGGACCGTTCAGGAAGCTTTGGCGTCATGCGCTGCGGGTCCAGCACGCCATCCTTGTTCATCACATAGCGGCGTTTAATACCGGACGCCTTTTCAATGAACGCGGCTGAAGATTCTTGCAGCGCAGGCACGGTACCTGCGGCGATTTCCGCTTCGTGTTCGCGGTTGTAGTTCGTAACGAAGGTGTTAAAGGTGTCGACTAGTTCTTCATTACTGATGGATGCACTCGGCGCAAACAGGCCGGTTCCGCTGATCACTACTTTTACCACGTTCTGTTCTCCAAGTTCTGGCGGGGCCGCCGCGATATGGTTGCGAGACGGCGCAGAAAGCCCAACCATCTTAGCACATTCAGATGTCGGCACACCCCTTCACGGGAGCCAGCACATGAAACTGCGGTAAGCCCCACATTACGACTGCACAGACCCGTGAACTCTACTGCTGGCCGGCGCTTACAGCTAACCGCCCGCCTGCCGCGCAATCTGTGTTTCGAGCCTTGTTTCGCGTTGGGTTTCGCGGTGGGCTTCGCGTTGGGCTTCGAGCTGATTGCCTGATGACAATTGATTCAGCGCCGGACCTTCTCCCATTGTTTCTCCAGCCGCTTGTCGGAGACAGGGATGCGAGTACCCAGGGTCTGCGCGAAATAGGAGACCCTGTATTCTTCCAGCATCCAGCGATAAAGCTCCAGCTCATCATCCTGGACACCCTGCCGCTCCAGCTTTTCTTTGCGAGCCAGATAGTTTTCCCACCAGCTATCCATCTGCGCGAGAAACAAACGTTCCTTCTGCATCTGTAACGGCATCTTGTCCAACCGCTGCTCCAGCGCCTTGAAGTAACGTCCATATTGCTCAAGCCACTCCAGTGGCGTATCGCTAACGAACCCCTTGTAAACGAGATGGGATAGCTGGCGCTTGACGTCCGCGAGGGGCAGCGCCAGCGCCAGGTTGATCTTTCCCTTGAGCTGCTTTGCAATGTGGTGATACCCCCGGAGGGCCTCGAACACAAGGCGTGCATAGTCGTTGGCAACACTGGTGAGACGCCCCCGCCCTGCCTCGATTAGCTGTTCAAAGTCCGCCAGATTGCGGGGCAACTCAGTGGGCACGAATACTGCTACAACCACGGCGGTCAGCAGATCATCGAGCAGATGACCGAGCTGTCCGACCGGGGCGTAGTACAGCCCCATTTCCTTAAGATGAGGCAGGTTTTTGTGCAGGTACTTCTCCTGCTGTACCAGGCGAAACCGGATTAGCCGAGCCAGACCAAGGCGTGCCTGGTGACGTGCCAGGCTCGCATCGCTTACGCAGGTCAGATGGACCGAGCTGCCTTCGTCGACCAAAGTCGGAAACCAGAGCGTGCGGGTACCACCCTGACTCAACTCGATGACTGCCGGCAAGTCACCCCAAGTCCAGTCCGTTAACCCCTTTTGGTCCGGTAGACGAGTGGACTTTGGCAGTACCGCCGTATCAACCCGCCCTTTCAATTGCTCCATGAGGTCATGATAGGACCGGCCTTGCAGCAACAACTGGCCAGCCTCATCAAACACCTTGATGTTCATCCGCAGATGCGGCTCTAACGTATCCAGGCTCCAGGCATCGTGCGCAATGGTAACGCCGGTCATCCGTTTCAACTGCTGCCCCAAGTGCTCCGTCAGGGGCTCATCCACGGGCGTCAGCGCCTGGACCGCCGCATCGACAAAGTCGGGAACGGGAACGAAATTGCGCCGCAGGGCCTTCGGCAGCGACTTTACCAGACTGATACATTTTTCCCGCAGCATCCCCGGCACCAGCCACTCAATGCGATCAGAAGGCAACTGTTTCATGGCATTGACCGGTACCCGAACGGACACCCCATCTTCCGGGTGTCCCGGCTCAAACCGGTATTGCAATTGAAACTGCGCACCCTTCCAGATCAAAACATCCGGAAACTGCTCTTCGATAACAGCCGTGTCATCGGCCTTAACCAAATCTTCGGGGCGAAGTTTGAGTGCTTCTCGCTCTGAAGCTGGAAGCTTTTTAACCCAGGACTCGAAATGGCGCGAGCTGACGATCTCCTCGGGCAGGCGCTTGTCATAGAAATCAACCAGAACCTCCGGCTCCACCAGGATATCGCGACGCCTGGCTTTCGCCTCCAGATCATCCACCTGAAGCACCAGATTGCGGTTGTGGTGAAACACCTCTACCCGCGTATCCAACTCGCCTTCCACCAGGGCATGTCGGATAAACAGCTCCCGCGATAGCACCGGATCGATTCGGCCGTAGCCCACCTTGCGCCGCGCCACCAGCACCACGCCATACAGGGAAACCTGCTCATAGGCGACGACCTCCCCGCGCTTCTTCTCCCAGTGCGGCTCCAGATACGTCTTCTTAACCAGATGAGTTGCTGCCTGCTCGATCCATTCCGGCTCAATGCGAGCGACGGAGCGTGCATACACCTTGCTGGTTTCGACGATCTCCGCAGCCAAGAGCCACTTGGGCGGCTTCTTGAACAGGGCAGACCCTGGATAAACATAGAAGCGCCGGCCCCGTGTGCTCTGGAACTCGCCCTTCTCGTCCTGATACCCGATCTGGGTCAGGTAGCCCGCCAGGATCGTGCGATGCACCGCCTCATAGGTCGCAGGCTCCGGATTCTCCCGCAGCCCCAGCTCCTGACAGACCAGATGTAGTTGGCGGTGCAGGTCACGCCACTCCCGCATCCGCAGAAACGACAAGAACTGTTGCTTACATAGAGTACGCAACTGACCGGCGGTCAGGCTTTGTCGCTGTTCTTCAAAGTAGTTCCACAGATTAAGTAACGCGACAAAATCAGAGTCCTTGTCACGCCAGGCGACATGTCGCTCGTCAGCCAGTTGCTGCTTGTCCAGCGGGCGTTCCCTTGGATCCTGGCTGCTCAGGGCGCTGGCAATCACCTGCGCTTCCCTTAAACACCCATTCGCCGCTGCTTCGATCAGAATACGGGCGAGTCGTGGGTCCGCCGGTATCCGGGCCATTTGACGCCCCAACGGCGTTACCCGTCGCGCAGCATCCACTGCATTGAGTTCCTGCAGCAGCTTGTAGCCATCATTGATGAGGCGCCGGTCTGGCGGATCGATAAACGGAAAGTTCTCAATCTCCCCCAGTTTCAGATTCAGCATCTGCAGAATGACCGCCGCCAGATTGGTCCGGACAATCTCGGCATCGGTAAACTCAGGTCGGTTAAGAAAATCCGTTTCGCCATACAGACGAAAGCAGATGCCCTCGGCAACACGGCCGCAACGCCCCTTGCGCTGGTTGGCGCTGGCCTGGGAAATCGGCTCAATGGGTAATCGCTGAACCTTTGATCGGTAGTTGTACCGGCTGATGCGGGCCTGCCCCGGGTCAATCACATAGCGAATGCCCGGAACCGTCAGCGACGTCTCCGCCACGTTGGTGGCCAGTACAATCCGGCGCCCGCCATGTGGCTGAAACACCCGATTCTGCTCTTCGGCAGACAAGCGGGCATAGAGCGGAACCACCTCGGTTGCGGTTAGCTGTGCTTTACGTAGAAACAGGGATGTTTCCCGGATTTCCCGCTCCCCCACCAGAAACACTAGTACATCCCCGGGCAACCGATTGTGCCGCCGTTCGTCCTGGGCAATCTCGTCCAACACCTGGAGAATCGCTTCCTGCGTCGTCAGATCGGCGTCCGACTCACTGTCACCACCTGCCAGCGGACGATACCGCACCTCTACCGGATAGGTTCGACCGGAAACCTCAATAATCGGTGCGTTATCGAAATGGCGGGAAAAGCGCTCCAGGTCAATCGTTGCCGACGTAATGATAACTTTGAGGTCGGGACGCTTTGGCAAGATGCGCTTGAGGTAGCCCAGCAGAAAATCGATATTCAGGCTGCGCTCATGAGCCTCATCGATAATCAGCGTATCGTACTGCTCCAGCAATGGGTCGCGCTGTGTCTCGGCGAGCAGGATGCCGTCAGTCATGAGCTTGATCAGAGTGGTGTCCGTTACCTGATCGGTAAAGCGAACCTGATATCCCACCTGCGCACCCAGAGGCACCACCAATTCCTGGGCGATACGTTGTGCCACCGTGCGTGCGGCAATGCGGCGCGGCTGAGTATGACCAATCTTGCCAAGCACGCCGCGCCCGGCCTCCAGACAGATCTTTGGCAACTGCGTGGTTTTTCCGGAGCCTGTTTCACCGGCTATTATCACCACTTGATTCGCCATCAACGCCGCCCGAATCTCCTCGGCCTTGGCCGCAATGGGCAGTTCCGAAGGAAAGGCGACGGCTGGACGCGATGCTGCGCGCAGCGCCACCATTTCCAGCGATCTCTCGACTGCGCGCTCAAGTTTCTCCAGGCGTTTCAACGCAGGCGCATCCACGCGCTGGAAACGCCACAGCGTCTGCTGTTCACGTCGCAGGCGTGTACGATCAGCCCCCAACACCCCGTTTAGCAAAGCCGGGATTTTCTGGAGACGATGGCGGTAATCAAGCACTTCGGTAGGCGGATTGGATTCGGGCAAAACAGCTCCTAACCTTCACAGCAATCAACAAAAAGCTAATCAAAAAAAGCTAATCAACAAAAAGCCAATGTAAATCAAAATACCTCAGACCAAATAAAAAGCCCTGCAGGTGCAGGGCTTTTGGTCAAGCACAGTCCGGATTAAGCAACAGCGGACTTTTGCTTTTTCAGCTCTTCATCCCGCAATTCCCGGCGCAGAATCTTGCCGACGTTGGTCTTCGGCAACTCTTCCCGGAACTCGATATGCTTCGGCAGCTTGTAGCCTGTCAGACGCTGCTTGCAGTAATCGCGCAGCTCAGAGTCCTTGAGGGTCGGCACGCGCCGCACCACAAAGATTTTCACGGCTTCGCCGCTCTTCGCATCCGGCACCCCAACAGCGGCACATTCCAGCACATCC
>CAYXVO010000105.1:0-7878 GCA_964467875.1 uncultured Pseudomonadales bacterium
GGGGATTCGGCGCGGGAGTGCGGCACCGGCAAGCGGTGCCGCCTTGGTCTGTGTCGACGGCTCGGGTAGGCAGCCGAGCCGTCGGCCTGACCTATTAGGCCATCAGAAGCGATATCCCAGGCTGATCATGTACACCATGGGGTCGATATCCACATCCACCTTGGCATCGATGTCGACGCCCTCGACGGTTTTGCCCGTCAGCGTCGCTTTTGTGTCGATGTCCACATGCCAGATGGCCGCGTTCAGCAACAAGCGCTCGGAAAGCATGATGTCGATCCCTAGTTCAGCGGCCAGGCCAAAGGAGTCATCCAGCTTCATGTCCACGTCGCGCACCGTCACCGCGCCAGCGCCCAGATTTGCATCCGCCACCAACTGGAAGACATCGCTCAGGCGGTCGCTGGTCTTCTCATGAAAAAACGTGGTGTAGTTGATACCAATGCCCAGGTAAGGCTGGATCGGGTAGCTGGGGTTGAGCGGAAAGAACTCCAGGCTGATGGTGGGGGGCAGGTGCCGGGTCGAGCCCAGCTTGCCGATGCCGCCCAGGGTCGGGCCGGCGCCGCTGATGTCGTGCTCGAAGGGCGTGGCACCGAGGATGCCGAGACCGAAGTGGTCCGTGAACTTGTAGGTGGCGGTGAGTCCCAGCTGGGTATTGCTGTCCACGCCGACTTCGGCGCCGGCGACCGCGCCAATGTCGGCGGGTTTGACGCGAACCTCGGAGCTGTCCTCGTCGGGCTCCACCAGCACCGCGCCGGCGCGCAGAACCCAGGAGTTGCTCTCATGGGCCAGGGCGAGCGCGGGCAGGGTCAGCAGTGCAGCGGCCAGGGTACGGGTGGCGAGACGTTGGTACTTCATCGAAATGACCTCACAGGCTCAAGAAGAATGTGAGGTCATGGTAGATGACAGGGCGATTCGTTTATTGATCCGGCTCAATAAAACCCTAGGTTATACAGGTGTATTTCACTTGCATGATTTGCACCTGCCGTGCCCGGGCCGTTGCGGCCCGGCACTCAGTACCAGGGTTCCTGGCCATCCTCGTCGGGCTTTTCCCGCCGGCGGGCGGCTTCCTCCTGAACATCCTCGATCACCTTCAGCAGGCTATCCACGTCGGCCTCGCCTTCCGCGTCCGCGAATTGCCCGGTCAGGGCAACCTCCGGATGCAACTCGCCGTGCTCGAACAGGTGCCAGATCTCCTGGCCGTAGCGAGTGGCGCGCAGTTCGGGCGCGAACTGGCTGAAGTAATTGGTCATATTGTCCACGTCGCGCTGCAGCATGCGGCTGGCATGGTTGTTTCCCGCCGCATCCACCGCCTGCGGCAGATCAATGATGACCGGCCCGCTGGCATCCACCAGCACGTTGAATTCCGACAGGTCTCCATGCACGAGACCCGCGCAGAGCATTTTCACGATCTGGCGAATGAGGAATCCATGGAACGCCAGGGCGTCCTCCGGCGTCAGGTCGATGTCATTGAGCCGCGGCGCGGCATTGCCGTCGGCATCCGCGATCAATTCCATCAACAGCACGCCATCGAAAAAGCCATGGGGTTGGGGCACCCGCACGCCGGCATCCGCCAGACGATACAGTGCCTCCACCTCGGCCGTTTGCCAGGCCTGTTCCTGTTCCTGGCGGCCGAAGCGGGAGCGCTTCTCCATGGCGCGCGCCTGGCGGCTGTTGCGAACCTTACGGCCTTCCTGGTAATGCACGGCCTGTTTGAAACTGCGCTGCTTGACGTCTTTGTACACTTTGGCGCAGCGAATCTCGCGCCCACAACGCACCACATAGACAGTGGCTTCCTTGCCGCTTTTGAGCTGACGCAGGACATCGTCGATGATACCGTCTTCAACCAGCGGTTCGATGCTTTTCGGAATCTTCATTCAGGTTTAACTGCCACTCTTGGGTTTCGAGGAGGACGGTTGCGCCGGCCGACTGCGGGGACGGCGAGCGGGTTCTTTGCCTACGGGCTTATCCGGGGCTGCACGGCCGGATGATGATTTGCCAGAGGCCGCGCCTGAACCTGACCGACCAGGCGTGGCGGGGCGCGCCGGGCGATCCGTGGTCTCGCCGCTCTGGCGGGTATTGGGCTTGGATCCGGCTTTGGCCGGTTTGCCGGCGGCCGGCGCGGATCCGGATGACGCCGCGTCGCCACGGCCCTTGCGCCCGCCACTGGCGTTACCTGCCTTGCCTTTATCGTTCTCGTTACGGCTGCTGCGAGGTTTCTTATCCTTGCCGCCGGCCTTGCTCTTGGCTCCGGCCTTGCCTTTGGCGCCCTTGGCGGCTGCCTGGAGCTTGGAGCGCTTCGGCTTCTTCGGCTTTTTCACTTTCTTGACCGGGGCGGTGGGCGACGGCGATTCCGGCACGATATGGTCGGGCTCAAATCCCTTGATGTCGTCCCGGGTCAGGCGCTTGCGAATCAGGCGCTCGATGGCCCGCAACTGGGCCACCTCATCGGCGCTCACCAGGGAAATAGCGCGACCCTTGGAGCCGGCGCGGCCGGTGCGGCCAATCCGGTGCACGTAATCTTCCGGCACCTGGGGCAAATCGAAATTCACCACCTGGGGCAGTTGCTCGATGTCGAGACCACGGGCCGCCACGTCGGTGGCAATCAGCACCGAGACCCGGCCTTTCTTGAATTCGGCCAGTGCCTTGGCGCGCCAGCCCTGGCTCATGTCGCCGTGAAAGGCGGAGGCGCGGATACCGTCGCGACTCAATTCGATCACCAGCCGGTCGGCGCTGCGCTTGGTGCGGACGAACACCAGCACCTGACGCCAGTCGCGGGTGCGGATCAGGTGGCTGAGTAGCTCGCCCTTGCGTTTCTTGTCGACCGGGTGCAGCCATTGCTGCACGGTATCGGCCGTGGCGTTGCGAGGGCTGATGTCGATGGTTTCGGGATCCCGCAAAAAGCCTTGTGCCAGTTCGCGAATGGCGTTGGAGAAGGTCGCCGAGAACAGCAGGTTCTGGCGTTGCGCTGGCGGCAGGTCCAGGATCTCCTGAATATCGTTGATAAAGCCGAGATCCAGCATCCGGTCGGCTTCGTCCAGCACCAGAAACAGCAGGCCCTCGAAGCGCACGGCGTTCTTGCGATACAGGTCCATGAGGCGCCCCGGCGTGGCCACCAGCACATCAACCCCCCGGCGCAGCTTCATCATCTGCGGATTGATGGCGACACCGCCGTAGGCCACGGCGGTTTTAAGGCGCAACTGGTTACCGTATTGGACAAAGCTGTCATGTACCTGAATCGCCAGCTCCCGGGTCGGCGCCAGAATCAGGGCCCGTGTATGGTTGCTGGCGGCGCCCGGACCCGCGGCCAGGCGCTCCAGCATGGGCAGGGCAAAGCCCGCCGTCTTGCCGGTACCGGTCTGGGCCGCGGCCATCAGGTCGCGACCGGCCAGGATGGCGGGAATGGCCTGGGCCTGGATCGGCGTTGGCGTGCTGTAGCCCTTGTCGTTGAGGGCGGCCAGTAGTGGTTCGGACAAGCCGAGGGCGGCAAACGATGTCATCGAATTCAACTAATCAGACTCTGTAAAGGACCTGGCTCGTGTCACAGCGCCAGGTTTAATAAAATGCGCCGGGTATAAAAAACGCCAGGCTTGGGGGTAAAGAGATTGGGCTCGACAGGATCGCAGCGGTAGGCTGCGGTGGAGAGCATCTCTCGGAGCGCGCAGAATACAGGAAATCCGGGACGGGGACGAGTGTGAGCGGTTAATCTTTAGCCACGTCGACGCCTTTCAGAAGATCCATGGGGAGGGGAAAGACAATGGTGTTGGACTTGTCGCCGGCAATTTCCGTCAGGGTGGCCAGATACCTCAGCTGAATCGCCTGGGGCTGTTGCGCCAGGATGGCAGCGGCTTCCTGTAGTTTCTGCGAGGCTTCCAGTTCGCCGGCGGCATGGATGACCTTGGCGCGCCGTACCCGTTCTGCTTCCGCTTGCCGCGCAATGGCCCGCACCATCTGCTCGTCCAGATCCACATGCTTGATTTCCACGTTGGCCACCTTGATGCCCCAGGCCTCGGTCTGCACGTCGAGGATGCGCTGGATATCGTTGTTGAGGGCTTCCCGCTCCGACAGCATTTCATCAAGTTCGTGCTGGCCCAGCACTGACCGCAGCGTGGTCTGGGCCAGCTGACTGGTTGCCTCCTGGAAGTTTTCCACGTTGATCACCGCTTTTTGGGCGTCCATCACCCGGTAATACAGCACGGCGTTGACCTTGACCGAGACGTTGTCCTTGGAAATCACATCCTGGGTTGGTATATCCATCACCACGGTTCGCAGATCCACCCGCACCATCTGCTGCACGCCGGGAATCAACAGGATGAGCCCGGGCCCCTTGACCCGGTGAAAGCGGCCCAGCATGAATACCACGGCCCGCTCGTACTCGCGGATGATGCGAAAGGTGCTGATGAGTATCGCAACCAGCAAAGCCAGCGCGACCGATACCATGTAGCTCATGAGTCTGCCTCCACCTCTAGGGTTAAGCCGTTGACGGCAATAATTCGTACCCGCTCGCCACGTCGGACCGGGCGGTTGCTGCGTGCCTCCCAGATCTCGCCCTGGGTTCGCACGCGTCCGCTGTGCTCGAAATCGTCCAGGGCTTCGGCGTGACTGCCCACCATGGCTTCGGTGCCGGTGACCACCGGGTGACGTCGCGCCTTCAGCGCCAGGTGCAGGACGACCGTCAGCATCAGCACCGACACCAGCGTCACGGCCGCGATGACCTGCCAGGCGATCTGAAACGCCGGCAGATCGGTGTCCATCAACAGTACCGAGCCGATGGCGAAGGCCGCCGCGCCGCCCAGCCCCAGTACCCCGAAACTGGGGGCGAACGCCTCCGCCACCATCAGGCCCAGACCCAGCAGGATTAGCCCCAGGCCGACGTAACTGACGGGCAGCATCTGCAGGGCATAGAGGCCCAGCAACAGGCAGATGCCGCCGAGAATGCCGGGAAAGCCCATGCCCGGGTTGTAAAACTCCAGGATCAGCCCGTAGAGGCCGATCAGCATGAGGATGTAGGCAATGCTGGGATCGGTAATGACGGCGAGAAACTGGCTGCGCCAGTCGGGCTCCAGCTCGATCAGCTCATAGGATTGCAGCGCCAGGCGCCGGGTTTCGCCGTTGAGGGAAAGTTCGCGTCCATCCAGTTGAGTGAGCAGGTCATCCAGGTCCCGTGCGATCAGGTCGATGACGTTTAGGCGCAAGGCTTCAGGGGCCTCGATGTTGGTGGCGTCACGGACGGCGGATTCCGCCCAGTCGCCATTGCGCCCGCGCAGGTCGGCGAGCCCGCGAATATAAGCCACGGCATCATTGATCTGTTTGCGTTCCATGGTCGAAAGCTGGTCTGGGCGGTCTTTGCGGGGGCGCTCCTTATTGGGAACGTCGGCGTCTGGCTGGCCGTTTGCATCGCCGGATTCGTCAGCCGGTGACGGCGCCGGACTTTGCTCCGGATTTTGTGGCTGGGCACCCGGACCGCCGATCGCCACCGGTGTGGCGGAGCCGAGATTGGTGGCGGGCGCCATGGCCGCCACATGAGACGCATAGAGGATGTAGGTGCCAGCACTGGCGGCGCGGGAGCCTTGCGGGGCAACGTAGGTCACCACGGGAACCGGGGACGCTAGAATCGCCTGAATGATATCGCGCATGGCCTTGTCGAGGCCGCCGGGCGTATTCAGGATGAGGACAAACAGATCGGCGGAGGCCGTATTGGCGTCGTCCAGGGAGCGGGTAATCAGATCGCTGCTGGCCGGGCCGATGGCGCCCTGAACCGGGAGAGTCCAGACCTGGGCGGGTTGGCGGGCGCTGGATTCGGTCTGCGACCAGGCCGGTGCTGACCACGGCGAGGCCCAGACCAGGACGACGGCAAACAACCAGGCAACCGGCAACCAGGCAACAGGCAGCCAGGCAACAGGCAGCCAGACAACAGACAAAAAAAGCCTGCAGGGTGCGCGTGGTTCAGGCGCCCATGTCCGGTGTGTCGGCCGCATCGCCCCGTCGTCCATGAGGATTCCCGTGATTACAGTGGCTTGTTACGCCTGTCAGCTACCTCATTACTCTAGGGCTCGGTCAGCCACAGCACAACCAGGCTATAAAGGCCTGCCATCTATGAACCCGACAGGGGTGTTCCGTCGGCTACGGCAGGCGGCACGGGTGTCAGGTCCGTCGAAGCCTTGACTTGCCCGGAGCTGGCTTCCGGGATGTTGGACCAGAGCAGGGTGGCAATTTTGAGGATCTGTTGCGCAATGCGCTCCCAGGTTCCATAGAGCGCCAGGCGATGGGCCACGCTGGCTGGGCCTTGGCCGTTCTGTTGCAGACCCTGCAGGAGGTGGGTGCGTAGCTGCTGGCGAATCTGCTTGATGGTGGCCAGCCCCTCGGTCAGCTCCGCGGCCTGCGATGGCGAGCTTTCGGCATTGGCCAACAGCGCTTCCAGTGCTGCAGTCAGTTGTTGCCACAGCTCCGTGTCGTCCTGATGTGCCGCGTGAGATGCCGACGGCGCCTGCTGCAGTATGGTCTCCAGCTCCTTTAGGAGCCCCTGTAGCCGGGTGCAATCCTGATGGGCTTGCAGAGTATCCAGGAGACGCTCGGACACCGATGCCGATATGGCACTCTGGCCGAGCCGGCCACTGTAGCGGGAGATGGCATCGAGCAGGTTGCTGATGGAGGTGTCCATGTCCGCGAAGGTGCTCGCATTCTCGCTGAAACGACCATTCTCGCTGAAACGACCATTCTCGCTGAGGCGACCATTGGCACTGAGATGGCCACGGGCTTGCACGATCTGCTTGCTGAAGACCCTGCGTAGCTCGGACGAGAGCGCCGCCAGAGCCATGTCGGGAACGGCCAGTACGGTGTCGTCCAGATACTGAGGCTGGTTGGTCTGTACTTCACGCTGCCTGAATAGACGCTCAACCCGGCTCATCAGGCGATCCGACAAGGGCCACATCAGCACCAGGCCGAGAATGTTGAAGAGGGTATGAAACACCGCCAGTTGAGCCGCCAACGTATTTTGCGCGAGCGTGTCGGCCAGCAGTGAAGTGATCCACCAGAGGGGCGCTAGCAGGATCAGCGCCACAACCGCCGTGGTCAGGTTAAACGCCACATGCACTACCGCCAGGCGGCGTGCATTGGCGGTGGCGGCCAGCGATGCCAGTACCGCCGTTGAGGTGGAACCCAGGTTGGAGCCAATTACGAGGGCGGCGCCGATCAAGGGAGACATCATGCCCTGGGCGGCGGCCGTGAGCACCAGGGCGAGCGAGGCCGTGGACGATTGCATGATGGTCGTCACCACAACGCCGGCGAGCACCGCCAGGGCAATATTGAGTGCGCCGCCCGCGGCCAGGGTGGAGATCGGAAACAGGGAACCGATGTCGCCAAAGGCATCCTTGAGAAAGCCGAGCCCGAGAAACAGCAGGCCGAATCCGGCCAGGGCCGTACCCAGGTCACCGGCACGCCTACCGGACGCGACCAGGCGCAAAATGATGCCCAGGCCAATCAGGGGCATGGAAAGCAGTTCAATGTTCAGGTTCAGGCCGATGAGGGCGACAATCCAGGCCGTGATGGTGGTGCCGACATTGCTTCCGAAAATAACCCAGGCAGCCTGGCTCAGTCCCAGGATTCCGGCATTGGAAAAGCCCAGCGCGGCGACCGTGACGGCGCCGGACGACTGCACCAGGGCGGTCAGGAGAAAGCCACTGGTGGCGGCCCGCATGCGGGTGGCGGTGGAATGGGCGAGCCAGTGGCGCAGTGAGTCGCCCGCGGCCAGACGCAATCCGTCCGTCATCATGCCCATGCCGAGCAGCAGCAGGCCCAGTCCGCCCAGGGTGAGGGATAGTGTCGCCAACATCTGTAAACGTCTCTCGGATCTCGTAGCCGGTTCAATGGGGCAGGGGGCTTTGA
>CAYXVO010000105.1:7888-8520 GCA_964467875.1 uncultured Pseudomonadales bacterium
GCGACTGGCATTGAGGGGGCGCAAATTGGCGCGGCGTGGTTCCTCGTCGGGCAAACCAGGTGGCGGATGACGTCATCTCTCGCATGAGCGGCCTGCACCGCAGGCAATCAGGCCATAAGGCTGCAGCTCCGTGTCTCTTGCCAGAGCGCGAAGTCGCTGGCGGATAGGGGCGGGCACAGCAGGAAGCCCTGGGCCTGATGGCAGCCATTCTCGCGCAGGTGGTTGAGGGCCGCGGTCGATTCGATGCCCTCGCCGACGATCTCCAGATTGAGTGCCCGTCCCAGGGCAATGATGGCCTCGGTGATGGCCCGGCTGGTCCGGTCGCTGCCCAGGTTGCGGACAAAGGATTTATCTACTTTCAGCTTGTCCAGAGGCAGGCTGCTCAGCTGACTGAGGCTTGAATAGCCGGTGCCGAAGTCGTCGAGGGAGACCTTGATGCCATAGGCCTTGATCTGCTCCAGGGTGAGAATGGCATCTTCCACGTTGTCCATGATCGTGCTTTCGGTCACCTCGATCTGCAGCGCGCTGGGGTCGATGCCGGACGCGGTGACAATGGCGATCAGCCGGTCCGAGAACTGCTTCTGGCGAAACTGCAGGGGCGACACGTTAATGGCGATGGTGGTGGCGGGCAG
>CAYXVO010000106.1:0-8493 GCA_964467875.1 uncultured Pseudomonadales bacterium
CATCACCGATCACATCCACCTTGAGGCCGTTGCTGCGCAGGTAATCCGCCGTCATGGTTTCCAGGCGGGCCGCCGCCGCAAGCTTCTGCCCAGAATCGGTCTGTTGCATACTCTTCACCTCTTGCACCGCACCACGAAGGGCGCGGAATTCACATTGATTTTACTCGCCCACCAGCCACGTCAGGCGGGGCGCGTCGGCGCCGGGACCGGCCAGGCGCTGGGCCAGGCCGGGCAGGCATTGCGCCAGCTCTTCATCCAGTTGCCAGGGCGTGTTCACCACCGCCATGCCACTGCCGTACATACCTTCGCCCCCGATCGGCGCCACCGGAAACTCCGACACCAGGATCTTGCGCAGCCCCGAGCGTTCCAGTCCCTTCAAGAGCACCTGATGACGCCCGGCCGGCAACAGCGGGTACCAGATCGCCAGGGTGGCGCTGCTCCAGCGCTGGAACAGCTTCGCCGCCCAACGCGGCACCTGCTGGTAATCCTCCTTGAGTTCATAGCTGGGATCAACCAGCACCAGGCCGCGCTTCTCGGCCGGCGGCGACAACGCCAGCACGCCCTCGAAGCCATCGCGCTGGTGCAGGCTGACCTGGCGATCCCGGCGAAACACCTCCTTCAGCGCCTCGAACTCGCCCGGATGCAACTCCATCAGTTGCATCCGGTCCTGGGGCCGGAGGCTGGCGCGGGCGATCAGCGGCGAGCCGGGATAGGTGCGCAATTTGCCGTCGGCATTGAGCCCCTTCACCACGTCAAACAAAGGCTCCAGCAGGGGCGCTGGCGACTGGCCCCAGAGCTGGCCGATACCGGCCTTGAACTCGGCGGTTTTCTGGGCCTCGCCGCTACGCAGATCGTAACGGCCACGGCCGGCGTGAGTTTCCAGGTAGCAAAACGGCTTGTCCTTGCGTTGCAAGGCCGCCAGCAGACGGACCAGAACGGCGTGCTTGTGGATGTCGGCAAAATTACCGGCGTGGTAGGCGTGTTGATAACTGAGCATGATGGCGAGGGTTCCCGGCGAGCAGGCGTCTATTCTACGGGATCTGGACGAGCAAGACACGGCGCGGGACGACATTGATTTCCGCCACGCCGATACCCATTAAGTAAACAGGGCGCCGACCTAACCGGCCTGCCGGATCTTTATACTGATGCGGTAACGACATCCGCCCGCGCCGTTTCATCACAGCTGATCGAGGTTTGTCCTACATGGAGTTCAAAGACTATTACCAGATGCTGGGTGTCAGCGAATCCGCCTCCGCCGATGAGATCAAAAAGGCGTACCGCAAGCTCGCCCGCAAGTATCATCCCGACGTCAGCAAGGAGGCTAATGCCGAGCACCGTTTCAAGGAAGTGGGCGAGGCCTATGAAGTCCTGAAGGACCCGGAAAAGCGCGCCGAGTATGATCAGCTCCGCACCCTGGGTGCCCGTGGCCAGGACGGCAGCTTTCAGCCCCCGCCCGGCTGGGAATCCGCCGCCAGCTTCGGCGGCGGAGGCTTCACCGGGGCCGACGCCGGCCACTTCAGCGATTTCTTCGAATCCATTTTTGGCCGCGCCGGCCAGGCCCACCGCTCGTACGGCCGGGGCGGTCGCCAGCAGAGTTTCCGGATGCGGGGCGAAGACATCCATTACCGCCTGCCGCTGCTTCTGGAGGAGGCCTACCAGGGCGGCGAACGCCAGATTCAGTTCCAGGTGCCGGAGTCCGACGAGCAGGGTTTGGTGAAGTACCAGCAAAAAACCCTGAAGGTGAAGATTCCCGCCGGTATCGGGCCGGGCCGTCATATCCGCCTCAAGGGCCAGGGCGCGCCGGGCATTGGCGGTGCCGGGCCGGGCGACCTGTTTCTGGAGATCGAACTGGCGCCCCATCCGCTATACAACGTCGATGGCAATGACCTGACCCTGACCCTGCCGATCGCACCCTGGGAGGCGGCGCTGGGCGCCACGGTCAAGGTGCCGACCCTGGGTGGCCCGGTGAGTCTGAAGGTTCCCCCGCAGTCCCAGACCGGACAGAAACTGCGCCTCAAGGGGCGGGGCCTGCCAGGCGATCCGGCGGGCGATCAGTATGTGATTCTGCAAATCGTCATGCCCAAGCTCAGCAGCAACCGGGCGCGGGAGCTGCTCGAAGAACTCGCCAAGGAGGCGGCCTTTGACCCACGGGAAAAACTGGGAGTCTAGCCATGATCCGGAAATCTTCTCCCCCATCCGACCTGCCCCCGCCCGATTTGGACCTGCTGGGCGAACTGCTGGACAGCGCCACCACCTACAGCCTGCGTGACCTCTGTGAGCGCTGCGACATGCCGGCGCAATACATCATCGACATGGTGGAGTTCGGCATCGTCGAGCCCACCGCTGGTGGCTCCCCCACGGAATGGCGCTTTGCCTGCCAGATGCTGCTGCGGGCCCGCAAGGCCCAGCGCCTGCAACGGGACCTGAGCCTGGAGCTACCTGGGCTGGCGATGTCGCTGGAATTGCTGGATGAAGTGGAAAATTTGCGGCGGGAGGTGGCGCAGTTGCGGTTGCAACTGCGCCGGTTCTACCTGGAGGGCTAATGCATCACTAAGCAACCTGCGGTTCCGCCACGGGCACCTGATCGAGCGCGTCGATGTTGCTCTTGATCTGCGTAAAGCATTGCTCCATCAGCGCCGGCACATCGTCCAGGCTCATCCCGCTGGTCGGGACCGGTGGCAGGACCCGAACCACGGCATCGCCACTGTGCAGGCGACGGAAATTCGCTTGCCTGGCATAGGGAGTCACGCACACCGGCACAATGGGTACGCCGGCTTGCACCGCGGTGTGAAAGGCGCCCTTCTTGAACGGCAGCAGGTCGCGCCCACGATTCCGGGTGCCCTCGGGAAAAATCCAGATACTGGTGTTGCGCTCGCGCAGGGCGGTTACCACCTCGGACATGGCGCCCAGAGCGCGCCGGCGGTTGTTGCGGTCGATCAGGATGTTGCCCGCCAGCCAGTACATCAGTCCAAACACCGGAATCCAGCGCAGGCTTTTCTTGCCCACGCTCACGGTACGCGGTGGCAGCATGCCGCCCAGCACGAACAGATCCAAGTTGTCCTGGTGATTCGCCACGTAGACGCACGGACCCAACCCCTGTAGCTGTTCCAGCCCCTCAACCTGAACCCGCAGCCCGAGGATACGCTGACCACCCCAGGCGAACAGGCGGGCGATCACCCGGCTGTTGTCCGGATTGAACGGACGCACCAGACCAATCACCAGCCCCATGGCGGCAACCAGCAGAAAATACACCAACATCAGTACAACGCGCAGAGCTAAAAGCATTCGATCATTTCTCCGGGGAAGCCAAGCGGCTTCATATTGAACCTAGGGCTCGGGCGTGTGCGTTAACTTAAATCAAACAGCGGACGCTTAATCCAGTAACTGGCGCCTAAGTGGATTTTGGATGGTCCATCAGTGCAGGAAGTTTAGTTCTTTTTTGGTGCGCCTGTCGTTCCCCTAGGGGACATTACGGATAGGGCGCTACGACCAACCCTAGCGCGACAGGGCCCGCTCCAGGCTTTGACACAGGGTGTGCATGAAGTGCAAATCGGTTTCATTCAGCAGCGCCAGCCGCTCCAGCGCCCAGTCATAGAGCTTGGAATCCGGCACCCGTTCCAGTTGGTTGAGCAAGGCGGCGACCCGGCTTCGCAGCGCCCGGTACTGGCCGGCTGCGGCAGCGGACTCAGGGCCTTGTGCGCCGTTCAGGCTCGACAACTCCCAGGCATAAAGCATCACCGCCTGGGCCAGATTAAGCGAGGGATAAGGCTGCACCAGGGGAATTGAAGTCACCAGATCACACAGCGCCAGCTCGGTGTTGGAGAGGCCCCGGTCTTCCCGTCCAAACACCACGGCGGCCCGCGCCACCACCGTGCCCTTGTTGCCCAGTAGCGCCCGTACATCGTCCGGTGCCAGGCTGGCGCGGCGACCATGGCGGGGCTTGGCGGAAGTGCCGATGACCAGATCCATATCCGCCAAGGCCCCGGCCAGATCGGGAAAGCTGCGGGTGTGTTCCAGGATGTCGCCTGACCCATGGGCGAGCCAGGAGGCCCGCTCATGCTGGTGCAGATCGGAATTGACCAGCCTCAGCTCGGTAAAGCCCATGGTCTTGATGGCGCGGGCGGCGGCCCCCACGTTCTCCGGAACCTGGGGTTCGACCAAAATGAAATGTAACTGCATGATGCTCCTGGCCTTGGCGCGAGGGCGGCCAGTGTACCATAAACGCCCTTTGAGCCTTAGCCGACCAGGCGCCAGACCAGCCGCGCCCGGCGCTGTGGGTTCTGATCAGCGGCCGCGTCCACTTCCTCGCTGCACATGTAGGTTTCCGCGCCGATGGTGATAATCGACCCTTCGCTGTACAGGGCGCTGGCGTAAACACACCACTGGGTCGCGTCGATATTACCGGCATCCAGCGCCGGTACAATGGCCGAGGCCGGTGGTGGCGGGGCGGCGTCCTGGGCCTGGGCCAGAATCGGAACACTGGCAAACACCAGCACACCCAGAGTCAATACAGGCTTCATCCGGAGCAACCTCCTTTACAGGGCAGACCAATCGAAACTGCTGTCTGCCATTATGAAGCAGGGTGTCCATGATGACTGTTCATGATGACTGTCCTCGGACCGGAACGCCGGTGCGACGGACGCGTGCCACTCAGCGCGGCTGGGGCTCGCCCCGATCCACGATCACATAACCGTCTTTCCACTCCACGGCGTCCACCTCCAGTTCCTCCACCGTAAAGCCTCGCTTGGCTTCCTCGAAACCAGGCTTGGTCTTGAGGTCCGTGATGACCTGATCGGCCCGGTTGCGGGAACTGAACACCCCGATCATCTTGACGTCTTCGTACTCTTGATTGACATCCGAGGTGTGCAGGACGAGATAGACCTTTTCCACAGTGGCACCTTTCTCTGGCAGTAAAATTCTATGGGACTAAAAATCGCGAGGATAATCAGACCGACACAGTAATCCGATTCGGTGCCGCTTTCCAGCCTTCCGGCGCACCATCCGCGCGGCATGCGGCTCCCCCAGGACCCAGCACCCTGCTACACTTGGCCATCCCTTCACGACCTCCGGATCATGCAGCACCGCGACCGCTTCCTCGCCCTCGACCAGCTTCTCCACCAGCACCGTGCCCTGTGGCAGTTCCGCCCCTTCGCCCAGGCCGAGGCGCCCTGGCGCACCCAATACCCGGAGCTGGCCGAGTGGCTGGCAGGATTCTCCGACGCCGAGATCCAGGAATTCGAGGCCGAACCGGACCGGTGGGCTGATCGCGTGGCCGTCGTCTGTCCCGCCATCCGCAAACTGCAACAGCTTTGCGCGCTGCCAGCCGCCGCCCTTTCGACGCTCTCCCATTCTACCCTCCCCCTTTCTACTCGGATCCAGGACGCCCGCCTCGATCACGGCGTGCCGGGCCGCAAATGGGAACAGATCCTCGCCTTTGTGCAGGCGATTCCCCCGCGCCAGGCGCCGGTTCTGGAATGGTGCGCGGGCAAGGCGCATCTGGGACGGTTGGCCGGCGCCAGCTGGCGTGTGCCGGTCCGCAGCCTGGAGCTGGACCCGGTACTCTGCGCGGAAGGACGCGTGCTGGCGGCGCGCCACGGAACAGATCAGGAGGTAATGGCGGTCGATGTCCTCAGCCCTGCCGTCGAGTCCTGCTTCGACCCGCAACAACAGGCGCTGGCCCTGCACGCCTGCGGTGACCTGCATCTGCGCCTGCTGCAGCTGGCCAGCCGTCACCGGCTGCGGGCCGTTCACCTCTCGCCCTGCTGCTATCACCGCACCCAGGACGATCTGTATCAGCCATTGTCTGCCGCCGCCCAAACCAGCGCGTTGCGCCTGGATCGCCAGGACCGACAACTGGCCGTGCAGGAAACTGTCACGGCGGGCCAGCGGGTACGGCGCCTGCGGGATCAGGAAGTCAGCTGGCGCCTGGGCTTTGACAGCCTGCAGCGCCAGGTGCGACAGATCGATGCCTACCTGGCGGTGCCCAATGCGCCCAAGCAGCTGTTGAGTGACTCGTTTGAAAACTTCTGCCAATGGGCCGCCAACGCCCGTCAGCTGACGTTGCCAACCAACCTGGATTTTGCCACCTTTGAGCACGCCGGAGGACTGCGGCTGCACCAGGTCCGGCGCCTGGAGCGGGTGAGTCAGCTATTCCGGCGACCGCTGGAGTTGTGGCTGGTGCTGGACCGGGCCCTGTTTCTGGAAGAACGCGGCTATGCGGTGTGCCTGACGGAATTCTGCGATGCCCGCCTGACACCCCGCAATCTGTTAATTCAGGCCACACTGGCCGAGCCCAGCTGAGTACGCCCTGATAGGCTGACCCCAGAGTCGACTAGACCACTTCCATTCGGGGCCGACGCTGACTGAGCGGGCGCCGGGGCGTGTCCGGATGCGCGGCATAGGCTGTGCGATAGGCTTCAAAGCCATGGCGCAGCAAGCGCGCCTTGTCCAACGCGCTCAGGTTCGCCGGTAGAAACTCGATATAGCCTTCAAAATTATCGGAATCCGGATGTCCACGAAAACGCAACGCGGCACCGGAGTCGTGATGGGCCACACCGAGTTTGCAGTCGACTTCCCAGTTGCTGAAATTGATGTCCATATTAATGTCTTTAGCAAAAGAAGGTTCGGGATGAGAAGCCTGAAGGTTGTACCCCCAGGCTCGCCGGAGCCGGCCCATCGGGTCGGCTTTTTACGTTATAGCGTCTGTTTCGTTAATAGCGACGGTTCGTTAATAACGTCCGTTTCGTTATAGAGTAAGCCCCACCATAAACTAAGGTCTGTTACGAATTTCTTACGTTCCGCCCGCCGGGACCCGTGCGGCACGCCCTGTAAGCTCGCTCTCACTCCGTTCCTTACCGATAAAAATCCTTGTCTCCACCTCCGCCACGCCCCCCGGACATCCCCTAATTGCGCCCCTCCGACCGGCACCCTAGCATCACCTGGCTCTGCCTTGAGGGGCCCCTGCCAACTGACGGTCCGGCCATGGATGCTTGCCCGCCAGCCGGGAGTTCGCCTGACAACTGACTGGGATGACCTGATGCTGATTCGTTCAATGATCCTGTTGCTGATGCTGCTGTGTGGGAGTCTGCCTGCGCCGGTATTCGCCCAGGATGATGGCCTGCCAACGGTCAGTTCACTGCAGAAATCGCTGGATGCCCTGACAGACAGCAAACTGACGGAGGCCGAGATCAAGGTTCGCCGGGCGCTCTATCAGGACAGCCTCACGCACCTGCAGGCCCTGCAGCAATCCGAGCAGCAGCAGGCGGCACTCAAGCAGACACTCAAGCAGGCCCCGCAACGGATCAACCAGGCCCAGCGTGAATTGAAGCAGCTGCAGGAAAGCGACGAAGCGGCGCTGCATCAACGCTATGACACCTTGCCTCAAGCCGAGCAGGAACGGCTGGTGGCACTCAAGAACGAACAGCTGGCGCAATGGAAAGAGGAGCTGACGCAGGTCAACAGCGAGCTGATCAGCGCCCAAGCCAGCCCCGAACGCTCCCAGGCGGACATCGCCAACAACCAGGCCCGCGAACAAAGCCTCAACGCCGAGATCAAGACCCTGCAGCGCCAGGCCTCGGACCCGCTCAGCCTGGAAAAACTGAATCTGCGCCGGTTGGAAATCCGCGCGCTGGATCAGGCCAACCAGTTGCTGCGCCAACAGCTCGCGGCCAATGCGTCGTTGATGGATCTCGGCCTGGCCCGGCGTGAACTGCTCAGCCAACGCATCAGTCAGACCGAGCGGGACGTCACGCGCCTGCTGACCAGGCTCAATGAACGCCGCCTGGCCCTGTCGGAACGCACTGTCACCGCGGTGACCCAGGATGCGGCGCTGTCCACCGAACACAGCCTGCTGCGGGAGCACAACGACCAGAATCTGGCCATCAGCCAGGAGCTGCTGCGCGCCAGCAACCAGATCGCGGAATTGACCCGCCAGAACATGGATGCCCGTCAGCAACTGGACCGGCTCGGCCAGATCGAGCACAACCTCAGCGAGCAGATCGCGGTCCTCAAGAACAGCCTGCTGCTGTCGAAGATCCTGCAGCAGCAAAAACAGGCCCTGCCCCACATTGCCGTGGACAAGAGCCTGCCGGATCGGGTGGCGGATATCCGCCTGCGCCAGTTCGAGCTGTCCCAGCAACGGGACATCCTGCGCAATCCGGAACTGCAGGTGACCAGCCTGCTGGCGGCCCAGTCGCCGATGACGGCGGACCCTCAGGTCCGCGATGATCTGACCCGCCTGATCAAGGCCCGCGCCGAGCTGTTGGAGCGCCTCAATGCCGAGCTCGGCTCGGTGCTCAACTTGGCGATTAGCCTGCAAATCAGCCAGCAGCAGATCCAGCGCGCCAGCGAAACCCTGCAGGCGACTCTCGACGAGCAGCTGTTCTGGATTCCCAGTAACCGCCCGCTGGGACTGGACTGGCTACAGCAATTGCCCACGCAACTGGGCCGCCAGATTGCCAGCCTGCCGTGGCTTGAGGCCCCCGCCGCCGCGTT
>CAYXVO010000107.1:0-8477 GCA_964467875.1 uncultured Pseudomonadales bacterium
GCGAAAATCCATGACTTGATTAAAGAGAGTGGCGTCGTGGGTGACAACCTGATGCCTCTGTCGGAAATCAGGACTGGCTCGATCTGGCGTTACGCAACGCGTTGCTGGCCCGTGGCAGAAGCATGGCGAGTAACTTGCCGAGAACGGTGGGGCGGGAGGGGCGCTGGGAGTCCAGGGCAACCACGGTGACGCCACAGGTGCAGTAAAAGACTCGTTCATACAGGGGCGTGGAGGATTGCGACCGAAGTGGATTCCGACATTGAGGGCAGGCATGGTGCGGCGCTGTATGGACGAGGCGTTTCATGGACGTTCCTTCTGGTTATGGGAGAAGGCTGACGCTGACCGTTGACCGCTAGATAACGGAAGGCGGCGGGCCGCTAGGACGTCCTGATTATGAATATCTCGTCATGTATCGCCAAACGTCTTCTATTTGCAACAGGATGGGTAGAAACGCCACATCTGGATATGTGTGCTTTCGCGAATTTGTTACCAGCGACTGAATACCTCCGGCAGCCACTCTGGCTGAAGATGACGACAGCCTCGGTAATGATCGGCCAGGGTTGTCGCCCAGTGGGCGGCCCGTTCGGAAAGGCCATTGGCCAGCAGGGCCTCCGCCTGGGCCAGAACCGCTGTCTCGAATGGCAGGGTGCGGCCGGCCTCACCAGTGAGATTGTCCAGCGAGACCCTGAAACGGTGGCCGCAGGCTGCCGAAAAAATCAGCTCCAGGGCTTGCGGATACACTTCCATTTTTTCAAATTCGGCCTGCTGCGCCGCGGTGCGGCCATCGGGTGCGTACCAGTAGCCGTAATCGGCGAGCATTCGGCGTGCCGGCCCGGCGACACACCAATGGGCAATTTCATGCAGCGCGCTGCGGAAGTAATCTCGGGTGTAATAGATACAGCTGGGCTGGCTACCGGTTCCCGGCCGGTATTCAGGCTCCTCGGCGCCGCCCTGCAGAATGGTGTGGTAAGCGTTGAAGAACGTCTGGGCAAAGAGATGCTCGAGTACGTCCGCGCCAGTGGTCGAGCGAGGGTTTGTCATGGGGAAATGGCCAGGTGATACAACATTGAAAAGAAACGCGTCCGGCGATGGATTCTAGCCGATTCTCGCGTTCTATGCCTTCAACGATCACACTTGTTATTAGCTTCAGGGTTGCTCGCCAAGCGGATCCTGGTAACCCAACTGGGCGCGCAGATTACGCAGGTGACGCCGCCAATAGACCAGAGTCACACTGTTATCCCGTTGCCATGGATGAAAGTCTGGGCGGTAATACTGCAGGTAAGCGGGAACGAGCTTGCGCAGCCAGCCAGGCGAAATATAAAGCTCGCGCAGGCCCCTTGCCATGAGGCGTAGATCCTTGTGGTGCCCCTTGTGATGGAGCAGTCGCATGAAATGGAGCGAGGCGAAAAAATTGAACTCGATGGTGTTAAGCAGCATTTGTGAGGCGCGGATCCAGTAGCTGTCAACCGTTGCCTGGTAGACATCAAAGGCAACCGCCTTGTGCTCGGATTCCTCGATGGCATGCCAGAGCCACAAGGCTTTCATCCGGGGATCCATTTCCGCCAGCAATTCCGGGTGATCCAGCAACAGTTCCGCGAGAATGGCGGTGAAATGCTCCAGCGCGCAGGTCATGGCGAGCTGGCGCTGGGGGCTCAGGCGGCGGCGCATGAAGTGCAGGCCGCCATGCACCATGCGGTCGATCTTGTCCATGGGAAAGCCCTTGCGCTGCATGAGGTCGTTCAGCGCGGAATGCTCCTTGGCATGATGGGCCTCTTGACCGATAAAGGCGCTTACCGCCTGCTGCAGTTCGGGATCGTCGATCTGGTCCCGGTAGTTGCGCACGGCATCGACAAAGAACTTCTCACCCTCCGGAAAGGTCCCGGACAACGCGCTAAACAGTAAGGTCCGAAACGGATCGCCGCCATGCCAGTAGGTGGGAATGTCGTCGGGAAAGGTAAAGTCCATGCGACGCACGGAAATACGCTGGGTCGGAGCATGAGGGGCGTTCGTGGGCATGGGTGATCCTCTTGTACGGTGACTTGTACGGTGACTTGTGACTTGTACGCGGCGTCCTGCCCTTACTGACGGGGCTAGGCCGAAAGTATATGCATACCGAGGCGGGGATGCGAGAAGGTTGGTGCGGTCGGTGGAGTCGCTCGGGGCCGGCGCCAGGCGCTGGTCACCCCCGAGCACAGCGGTGAATCAGGCGGCGACGCGGGCGCCACTGGGAAGGGCCGTGGGCTGTAGCATGCGGGCCAGGCTCATCAGTTCGGTCCAGGAGCCTTCATTGAACAGCAGGTAGGGTGCCATGATGCCGGAATCCGCTGCAATCTCCTTCACCGCTTCGTGGTGTTGGCAATTGCCGATGGCCTCGTGGCTTGCAGTGACTTCGATTACCGTTGCCACCGAGTTGCCCTGGTGATCCGTGCCAATCACGGCAACTTTGGTTTTGCGCTCATTGCGCTCATTGCGTACATCGAACAGAGAACGGCTAGACATCTTTACACCTCGTCGCAATGTCTATTGTTTTTGTCCTTACATTTGCTTACGTCGGTAACAATCCGTTACGAAGAAGGTAGCACAGGGTATGGGCCTGAAAAGTGAACTAGGTGGCGTTCCGGGTTAGGGTCGCGACGAAGTGCTGGAGACGAGACGGGGTTCTCAATGCAAACGTGGCTTTGTCGGTGCGCGCGCTCTATGGCGTGCGCGGAGGGCTAGGTCCGAACCGGCGTCGCGCAAGGCGCGGCCGGTTCGGAGGCATGGCTGTCTGCATATGAGGTGATCATTACTGCCCGAGTGAGGGGCCGATCACCGCGAAATCAGGTGCTGATCACCACCCGCAAGCCCTGTAACTGAAGCGTGGCGTGGTTGATGAACTCCTGGCTTTGGCTCATGCGCTGGCGGAGGAAATCGATTTCCTCGGAGCGCACACTGGGATTGACGGCCTGCAGTGCTTCCAGGCGATCCACCTCATATTGAAGGCTGCTGGTCATGGCCTTGGCGGCCTGGACCAGAATCTCGCTCCGTTGTTCGTCCGCATAGCGCTGGGCATGGCTGATCATTTTTTCCACATCGGCACGAACCTGGGGCACAATCGCCTGGGCCGTGCGTCGCTTGATGTCCTGGCAGAGCTCGCTGAGCTTGTCATGGGCCAGCAGCGCGCTGAGATTCTTGCCGCTGACATCCACTAAAAGGCGGATCGGGCGCAGGGGGAGGAAACGTTCCAGCTGCAGTTCCCGGGGAGCGACGCTATGGACGGCAAATATGGCCTCCAGCAGCAGGGTACCCGGGTTCAGGCCCTTGACCTTGATCGTGGCCAGGGTGGCGTTGCCCAGTTCGCCATGGGTGATCATCTCCAAGCTGTCGACCACCATGGGGTGCTCCCAGCTGAGGAAATCCATGTCTTCCCGTGCCAGCGCCCGTGCCCGGTCAAAGGTTATGGTGTTACCTTCTTCTCGCAGCAGCGGAAAGTGGCCGCTCAGGTGCTCCGACGGCTTGATGACTAGGGCACCGGCCGAATGCAGCTCATGGGTGACACCATGGAGGTCGAAGACTCGTTCCATATAGGTGGCAAGTGCTTCGGTGCTCTCTTCTTCCTCGATACTCGCGATCAAAGCCTCGGCACGGGGGCGGTCGCAGGAGCTGAGTTCCAGCAGCTGATCACGCCCGGCCTGCAAGGCAGCCTTGAGCTGTTGATTGATCTCGGCGGTGTGGGCGATCAGGGCGTCGAGCTTGTCATCGGGGTGTGTCAGTTGCTGCTCCAGCTCCGCAGCCACTGCGGCCTGCACCGCGATGCCGACTGCTGAGCTGGTCGAAAACGCATCCATGCCTTCGTGGTACCAGCGGAATAGAACTTCCTGTGCGGTGCCTTCAAGAAACGGCACGTGAATCCGGATGGTTTCCTGTTGACCGATCCGATCCAGACGGCCAATACGCTGCTCCAGCAGGTCTGGATTGCGGGGCAGGTCGAACAGGACCAGGTGGTGGGCGAACTGGAAATTACGACCCTCGCTGCCGATTTCCGAGCAGATCAGGGCCTGCGCGCCTTGTTCCTGTTCGGCGAAATAGGCGGCGGCACGATCCCGCTCTATGATGCTCAGGCCTTCATAGAAGGCGGCGCTGCGGATGCCCGCGCGTAACTGAAGATATTGCTCCAGGGCCAGCGCTGTCTGCGCCTGCGCACAAATCACCAGCACCTTGGCGGGTCGAAGCGACTTCAGCAGCGATTCCAGCCATTCCACGCGGGGATCGTCCGCCAGCCAGTCTTCGGCCATGACACTGGTTTCGGGGTGGAGGCCGGTGTCGCCGAAACGCTGCTCGTCACCGGCGTACAGCGGCGGGCAGGGTAAGGGCTCGGGCAGCAGCTGGCGCTCCGGAAAGCCCTGGATCGCCGCCCGGGTGTTGCGAAACAGCACCCGACCGGTGCCGTGCCGGTCCAGCAGGCTGCGGATCAGCTCGTCCATGTTTACCTGAGCTGGATTCTTGCGCAGAGGGTCGATCTGGCTACCCAGGTAGCCCTCAAGCTCGTCGAGCTGCTGTGGTGTGGGTGGCCCATCCTGGGTACGCAGGTCCTGGACCAGGCTGTTGAGGCGTTGGTAGTTGGCTTCTTCCTGACGAAAGCTTTCCAGGTCGTGAAACCGCGCTGGGTCGAGCAGGCGCAAGCGGGCAAAATGGCTTTCCAGGCCCACCTGTTCAGGTGTCGCCGTCAGCAACAGAAGGCCTTTGCTGTGCTGTGCCAATTGCTCGATGCACCGGTATTCCTCGCTGACCTGCTGCTGTGACCATTGCAGGTGATGGGCTTCGTCCATCACCATGATGTCCCAGCCCGCGGCTTCGGCCTGGGCCGCTGCCTCGCGATTGCCGGTCAAAAAGCCGAGGCTGCAGAGGACGAGTTGCTCCGTTTCAAAGGGGTTTTCGGCGACATCTTCCATGGGAATCGGCTGATCATTTTCGTCCAGCTCAAAATCCGGTTCGGCTTCCATCATCGCCTTGTAACGCGACTCGTCGAAGATGGCGAAACGCAGATTGAAGCGGCGCAGCATCTCAACCAGCCATTGGTGAATCAGGGTTTCCGGTACCACGATCAGAACCCGGCCCGCGCGCCCGCTGTGTAGCTGGTGATGCAGGATCATCCCCGCTTCAATGGTCTTGCCCAGGCCTACTTCGTCCGCCAGCAGCACGCGGGGCGCATAGCGCTGCGCCACTTCGCTGGCAATGTACACCTGGTGCGGCAGCAAGCTGGTGCGGGCGCCGATCAGGCCTTGTGCTGGAGACTGCTGGAGGCGAGCCAGGTGATTCAGTGTTTCTACCCGCAGATCGAATGCCGCGTTCGGGTCGAACTGGCCGCAGAACAGGCGCTGCTGAGGTGAGGTGAGTTCGATGAAACAGCTGAGCTTGAGTTCTGAAATACGCTGCGTTTCACCGTCGGCGTCTGTGGCCGTATAGAAAAGGACGCCGTCCAGTTCCTCTAGCGCGGTGACCTCCATTTCCACTTCATCGTGGGTTCGCAGTTGATCGCCTATCTGATAACGAACCCGCGCCAACGGCGCGTTGTCGGTGGCATACGTGCGCTCTTCGGCGGCTGCGGGAAAGCTCAGGGTGACGCGGCGACCGGATACATCGGCGACAATGCCCAGGCCCAGTTTGGTTTCCGACTGACTGATCCAGCGTTGTCCGATTACGAAATTCATGGGATGTGTTGAATACCCGAAAACGTGAGTGACGAATCCGGGCAACCCGAGACGCCCGGCCGAAAAGTGGGGGCGTATTCTATCACGAAAATACCGGCATGAGTGCCTCGCGTTGCGCTGAATGAGGCTTTCCATCGTGTGATATTCCGTCGGCTATTGGCGACGGAATCTGTATGAACCGATATCGGACGGCCGATGTTCAGGCTGATCAAGCTAGTCATTCCGCTCTCGGACCAATGCATTCCGCAGTCGAACCAGGGCATTCCATCGTCGGGTCAACGCCTTCCTCAGCCGGACCAATTAAGGCAAAGGCGAGTGGCCTTTGTGCGGAGCAATCGCTAACGTCGCAGCTTTATATCTGTGACCGTTCTCCCGACTTAGGTGGGGGGAGGTGGGTGGCGAGGTGGGGGCGAGATGCTCTGTGAAGTGGCTCTCGTAATTCCAGGGCCAAATTGTGTTACATATGTGCAAGGACAGTTACGGAAAAGGCGCTAATTGGAATGCAGCGGAAGCAAATGCCGACGATAGGGTTCTTGTGAGGCCCGAAAAATAATAATGAACGCCAGGGTTTCCTCCCGCCCGCTCTGGTCGGCAGATGGAAATCCGGTAAAACAAGAGTATATGCCGGAGGTCGAACAATGTTTTTAAAACTCAAGAATCTTATACCGGTATGCCTGGCCGCCGCGCTGACAGCGTGTGGTAGCCATCCGATTTATTCCATGGGTTCGAGTGTGGTCGAAGACTATGCCGATGTGATTGCAACCCCCCACATCCTGACCATTACCGACGTGGACGCAACCTGTCATTTCGGCAATAACATGGCGCCGTTCTTTGCCAGCATGAACGCCTTGACCGAGTCGCCGCAGAAAACCTTGTCCATGCTCTATCTGCTGTCCGCAAACTGCAGCGAGCAGAACGCGATAGCGGCGGAACTGCGCTCGTTGCGCGCGCTGCAGCGGGGGCATGTGGAAGAAGCCAAGGATGCCCGCACCGAACAGAAGCGCTGGTTGAAGCTCACCGCCGAACGTCGCCAGAAAAGCTTCGAAAGCGCCATGAGTGCGCTCGAGTACGACTATAACCGGGTGGATGCGGAGTGTCCCGAGTTCGACTCCAAGCAGGATGAACTGGTGTTTCTGCTTGGGCTTCTGACCGGGCTGCAGGCAATTCTGGCGGATGCGGGTGCCGAACTCGCCGGCGGTGTGCCCCGTAACATCGCGCCCGTCGCGGAGCGGGCGGCGACCTGTCTGGACGACGAGAGCTGGGGACGTGCTCCCTCGGCAATTCGGGCCGGAATCTGGGTGCTTTTGCCTGATCTCAAGACCAACAAGGCTATCGATCCCTGGGAAGTGTTGAATGCCAGCAGCCGCGAAAGCCTGGCGTTTGGTGTTCGTATTCCCGTTGCGTTGCAAGCAATCATGGCGGAAACCGCCGGCAATACCGAGGAACTGACCAAGGCGTTTGCGCTGTTGCGCGAACCAGTTACGCCTCATCGGGATTTTGCACTGGTGGACGCGATCGCGGTGTCCCATGCAACGGCTGTGTCTGACCGCCAGTGGACGATGAAACATGGCGAGCGCACCCCCTATGGAGAAATGGGCCGGTCCCCATTCCCGCAGGACGAGGATGAAGCGAACGACCTGGATTCACTCCTCTAATCTCGGGCAATTCCGTTTTCAATAAAGATAAATCAGGGAGGTGCACCATGAGAGTCCTGCCATTCTTAGCAATGCTGTTATTCACCAATCTGGCGGCTGCCGCCGGGACATCGAAGTCACTGTGTGTCTTCGATCCACTCGGCGCCAACGGGGATACGTTCAATCTCCTGAAGGACTACGCCATTGATCTGGGCGCGACCGGCGTCAGTCTGACGATGGTGCCCTATCCCGATGAAGGTGTGGCGGTCGCCGACTTTGTTTCCGGCAACTGCGATATTCTGGCTGCAACCGATATCCGGATTCGCCAGTTCATACCTTTTACCGGCACCATCAGCGCCGTTGGTGCACTGCCCACGACCGATGACCTGCGGACTTTACTGCGGGCCCTCAACCGGCCCAAGGCCGAGCGCTATCTGGATAATGGGAAGTTCGCCATCATGGGGATTTTTCCGCTGGGCGCCGGCTACCTGTTTACCAATGACCGGGAAGTGGACACCGTGGGAGAGATGGCGGGGCGTCGTGTTACCGCGCTCTCGCATCACAAGGATGCCATTCACATGCTCACAAAGGTGGGAGCGACGGTGGTACCTTCCGACATCACCGACTTTGGCGGCAAGTTCAATAACGGTTTTGCCGATACCACCTATTCTCCCGCCCTGGCTTACAGTGCCTATGAGTTGTACAAGGGGCTGGGAGAGAAGGGCGGTATCGTCAATTACCCACTGGGCCAGCTCACGCTGCAACTGGTGGCGCGTAGCGACGCGTTTCCACGCACTTTCAAGCGTCAATCCCGCCGCTCCGCCGATCGCCTGTTCGACAAGGCGTTCCGGATCATCAAACATCACGAACAGTTGATTGATCCGAAATACTGGGTCGAAATTCCCCGCGCCCGAAAGGATGAGTATCAGGAAATGTTTCGCCAAAGCCGCATGGACATGAGCGCGGATGGTGTCTATGACAAAACCATGCTGGGTATCATGCGCCAGGTTCGTTGCATGGCGAATCGGGCGGCGTCGGAATGTTCGTCAACCGCCGAGAGAGAATGAACCTTTGGACACCGATAGCGGCATTGTCAATGAAAGTGGTGTCAGGCTAGGAGATCGGGAGAAAAGGAGTTTCGCGGGAATCGTTC
>CAYXVO010000108.1:0-5573 GCA_964467875.1 uncultured Pseudomonadales bacterium
GGTCGCGTCTACCTGCAGCTGACCTTCCTCGTCCAGGCTTGCGCTACCGCTGACCGGTTGTGCCGCCTCTACTGCGATTTTGACATCCAGCGGCAGAATAATGTTCAGCTTCTGCAGGAATGTCGGCACCGTCAGGTCGCCATCCAGGGTCTGCGCCGTCATATCGGTATCCGCCGAGAAGCGGGACTCCGGCGGCAGGGTAACGGTCTGCTTGAGGGTCTTCAGGTCAATGGTCGCGTCCAGCTGCCATTCATTCAACG
Organism: uncultured Pseudomonadales bacterium; assembly: GCA_964467875.1. GTDB lineage: Bacteria > Pseudomonadota > Gammaproteobacteria > Pseudomonadales > Oleiphilaceae > JAEZAA01. The sequence continues at coordinate 261 of CAYXVO010000108.1, forward strand.
AGACGACAAGGTTGCCGCCACCGGGATTAGCGGTGGATTCAGGCCGCGGCTTGGTCGTGTTACAACTACCGACCGCGCGCTTGCCGGAGAAGCGCTCACCGAGCCAGGACAGGACATAGGGCGCCGCCTGGAACTGAGTCACGATATGCTCGCTGGGATACAGCTCGAACGTCACGTTATTGTAGGTCTTGCAGTACTGCTCCTTCAGCGCGAGGTGCTGTTCCAGCGGGATGAATTCGTCCGCCTGACCGTGGTACTGATACAGCGGAACCGAGATCGGACTGGTCCCCAGATTCTGCTCAACGACCCGCTGGTTCACGGACGCTATGGTCAGCAGCTCGGGCATGGATTGATGGCCCACCGTATAGTCGGCGATGTGTTCGTTCATCACGTCGAACAGCCCTTCAAACACGCACTGCTGTTTGGCCGTTGCGATCATGGAATGGCCGCGGGCGTTTGCCAACTGGCCAATGGGAATGTCGTTCGGATATTGCGTGCTCAGGCCAATGATCGCCTGCATGAGGAAGGACGCCCCGTTATCGCCGTCAAGGAAATTGGCGATGGTCGGGAAGTTGGCGGGCGTACCCCCAGCCGCGATACCGACCAGGTTCACATTCGGCGCGTAGCTCTTTTGCAGCTCGCCGGCCCAGGAGGCCGATTGTCCACCCTGGGAATATCCCCAGATACCCACTTTGGCATTGCTGCGAATGCCGGCATTGGGAAGCTGCGTTGCCGCCCGAACGATATCCAGAACCGCATGGCCCTGTGCCTTACCCGCCAGGTAGGTGGGCGTGGCACCGTTGGTATAACCCGGATTGTCCGAGACCAGCACGGCATAGCCGGCCGTCAGGGCAGCGGCAATGATGGCGCTCTCATAATCAGTGCCGTTGCTGAGCTGAATCGAAGGCGCGCAGTCCTGCGCCAGACCGTGGGTGCCCACGGCATAGGAAATCACTGGCCGCGCGGTCCAGGCACTCCCGCCGGCGGTCGGCACAATCACGGTTCCGGTTACCACGTTCGGCGCGCCAAGCGCGTCAGTGGAGCGGTACATTACGTGCCACGCATTAACGCTGGGTGCGCCCGCGCCCAGGTTGACCGCTGCCTTGCGGTACCAGATCAGATCGCCATGATCGCCTGCAGCGAGCGCGGGCGGCGTATAAAAGGACGAATTACCAGGGCCAACGACGGGAGCGGCCTGGAGCGCCATCGCGGGAAGCGTCAGGGCAGCGGCAAGCCCCACGGTTACCAAATTTGAAGTTTTCATAAGAGCGGACCCTTTGAGGATATGTTGTTGTTATCGGTACACCAGGCGGGCCTCTGTCAGTGAGTGCCTACTACGCAGCCTGGCTAGAGTGCAGTGTAGAAGCGAAAGTAGAAGTGTTGCAGGATGTTTCCGGACATTGTTCGGTTAGATGCGGCCACCGGCTCCCGCGAGAAACCGGCGGCCGTAGGTGGTCGCGGTTAGCTCAGGGAGACTTTGGGATCGGACAGGGGTTCCTGTTCCGGTGCGCCAGCCGGCGCCACGGGTTCCATATGGGCCTGGACCTTTTCCTGAAAGGCTTTGGGGGAGAGTCCGGTCCAGCGCCGAAAGGCCTTGGCGAACGCCGAGGAGTCCGCATAGCCCAGCAGCAGCGACACCTCCGTCACCGAATTGCCGCCGCGCAGAAAATATTCCCGCGCCAGTTTGTGGCGCACCGCATCCAGCTCCCGCTGGTAGGATGTCCCGTCTTCCGCCAGTTTACGGCGCATGGTGCGGCTGCTCATGCCCAGCTCACCGGCGGCATTTTCCAGCGACGGAAAAGCGCCATAGTAACGCAGCAAAAGGCGGCGCAGGCGCAGTGGCAACAGCCGCATGGCGCGGGTGGGTATATTCTCGAACAGGGTGCGTTCGGCCGACATCGCCATCAGGCGGTTGGCCAGGGGCAGTTCATATTCCGCCAGGGCGCGATTCCCCACAATGCGCGTCTCGGGCTGATTGAAGCGTACCGGGCAGCGGAAATAACGCCGGTAAATATGGCCCCAGGCTGGCTCCGGATAGCTGAAGTCCACGCTATAGGGCTGATGCTCAGCACCGACGAGGTGCAAGTAGATATTGTAGAAGCTGACCATGTTCAACTCGAAGAAGAAGTGAGTGTAGGGCGCCAGGGACACGTTTTCGCCGAACACCAGCATGCCCAGATCATCTTCCTCCCGGACACTCATTTCCAGCGGGGGAAACAGCTCGGCACAGTAGCGGCAGACTGTTTCCAGACATTTGCGCAGAGTCGGCTGAGTGACCGCCGCCACGCCAGCCATGCCATGGTGGGAAATGGTCATGAGATTGCCCATGACGAGCCCGAGGTAGGGCATCTTCAGGGCCTGAATCGCCTGGTCCACCAGCGCCAGGGATTGCCGGGTACTGATAAAGCACCCCTCGTCGCCGGGCCGGTAATCGATCTTGGCGTTACGATAGAAGGCATGCTGGTCGATGCCAATGACGACTTCCAGGATTTCATGGGGATTTCGCAAGCCCAGCTGGCTGCGCCGATTCAACCAATCCGCTTCCAGGACGATGCCCTTGCGGAGGTCGAAGTAGGTCTGCATATGTCCTAGCGGGATGCATTCGGTATCAAGATCCATCGTCTACCTCACTATTGCACCAGACGCGTCAGCATCGACTGCTCCCAATGCTGCGGCATGTGGCGTGGCGCAATAACTCATCCTGCGCTCCGGCCACTATTCTTGAAAATTTACCACTGACTAATGTCACAATGTGTGATGGCGCACCCAAAGATCACACTTGTTGGTCCGCGCTTGATGTGAAAGGGATTTTAAGAAGTAACAAACCGTGTAGACCAGCCCGATCCGGCCAAAATCGGTTAAAAGTGGCCATGCACATCGAAGGGAAGTCACGGCCTGCAAGCAGGGTCAAGTCGAGCGCGTGACCTCAATCACTTCTCAACGGCAAGTAGTCTCGTCACACCCACCGGCGTCGGTCGAGGAGCCGGGTGTCGGCCTGATGCAGGAGGCCATCGTGGCGTTTCTTAGGCAGCAGGAAAAAGAGACCGCCAGTCTCTCCCAGATACCTCTCAATGTGCCGCTTCCGCGACCCGGCGGGTTCGTGCTTCAGTCAGCGCCTGTCCCAGTGCCTCGCCCAGACGCTGGGCCGAGGCCGGATTCTGACCCGACAGCAGGCGCTCACCAGTGACCACAAACGGCTGCCAGGGCTCACCTTGGACAAACCTGGCGCCGCGCTCCTTCAGGCGTTCCTCCAGTAGGAACGGCACCACCCCGTCCAGCTTCAGCGCACGCTCTTCCTCGGCGGAAAAGGCGGTAATCTTCTTGCCTTCGATGAGGTATTTGCCGCTCGACAGGCGGACATTGAGTAGGCCAGCGGCGCCCTGGCCAATCGTCGCGATCAAGCCGCCCTTTTCATAGATACGCAGCGCCAGATCCGCAAGCGCCTGACAGTCGGGGAAGTCCCAGAGAGCGCCATGGCCACCCACCAGGAGCAGGGCCCGGTACTGGTCGGCATCCAAGCCCGCGACGGCCAACGTCTGGTTCAGTGCATCCTGGACCTCCTGGTCGAACAAAAAGCGGGCATTGATTGGATCATCATAGTTTTCGCTGTAGGGCGACATGGGCGCCTTGCCGCCAGCGGGGCTGGCAAAATCAACCTCACAACCAGCCGCGCGCAGAATCTGGAGAGGGCGTCCGATTTCCACACTATGCCAGCCGGTCTTGCCGCCATTACTGCCGAGTTCGCCATGATTGGTCACTACGAAAAGAATCTTGCTGCTCATAGAGTGCCTCCTGAAGAATGTCTCCCCTAACTTGAAAAATGTCGCCTGAAAGAGTGTCGCCTGAGAAAAAGACGTGGCGAAGCTGCGCCATACAATCCGCGCAAAACAGGATACTGACGCGGGCATTCTGTAATTCCGCCACGTCCGTCTGTAAAAATTACAGCCCGCCCAAGGCAGGGGCTGGTTTGTTCTATCGGAAAAGGCATGGGGCGTCAGGACATGCGGACCGAGCCGGAAATGCCTAGCCCTTGCGCGACCTCGCCCGAATGCTGGTACTGTTTCTCGGGCATTTCCTCCAGCGCATCGATCAGATCGTCAGGCGCATTGTGGCTTTCCGCGTAGGCGACCAGTTCATCTCTGTTGCAGGGATAGTCCACCAGATCGATGTATTTGGCGATGGTGTCGATATCCGTCGTCAAGCGTGCCATAGAACCTCCTGTGTGGCGCCAGAGTGAAAACGTCGGATCGATTCGGAAACGGACTGAAATAAGGCGCCACCCTCAAACACAAGCAGTTTGCCTGCCAAGGTGGCATCTGGAGTCTTTTAATGGGGGAGGCGCCGTTGTCCGGCGCCTTGGGAAGGTTCTATGCGGCCGCTCAGGCCAACGCAGATCGTGCGGGCGCGGCGTGAGGCGGCTCGCTCCACCGGTACTGCTGATTCAGACGTCCATGATGAAGCAGGGAATAGCGCGGCTTATGGGGCAACACCAGGATGGGAATATGAGCGCCCACCCGCAGTTTCCGGTACAACTCGATATCGGCTTCCCCCAACACGCAGGTGCCGTGAAAACGTCGACCGCCCAGTTCATAGGAATACCGCAGATGTCCGATCTGTACCTGACGAGGCCCTTCGCCACCGGCATCAATTGAAATTTCTTTCAGCTCCGTGGCGCGAACCACCGCGTTATGGATTACGCCATGATGCTCAACCAGATAATGGCGATACCGCTGACCCACGCAGAAAAGACAGAGAACGAGAGCGAGCAGACTCGCGACGGTAAAGAAGATCCCCGCGCCGCGCCAGAACTCCGGGGCCAGGCTATCCAGCCATGGCATATGGGGAACCCATGGCATTTGAGATAGCTGGGGCTGGGATTGTTGCGTCTGAGTTAGTTGGGCCGGAGATAGCTGGGCCTGGGATAGCTGGGCCTGAGATAGATACGCAGGCCCGTCAGCAAACAGGTGCAACAGAATTGCGCCGAACCCGATCAGGCCGATGGTCATCAACGCAACGATGGCATTTCCACGAAACGCTCGAATGAGCAAGGTAACATCAATCATCGGCTCCCTCCTTGGGCCTTTGCTATGTACTGCACCGCAAGACTGCTGCATCGCAGAAGTCGCGCACTACAGGTCCAGAATCGCCGCTGGCACGGCTAACCACCCGATCGCTGCCGGGCGACAGAACAGACCGCAGCCGGATTTAGTCTGCATAGATCATTTACGGGGCATTCCGCCGTCAATGATAAGGTTTTGTCCCGTCACAAACCACGTTGCCAGTCCCTCGCACAGGTCTTTCCCTACCTTCTTC
>CAYXVO010000108.1:5583-8452 GCA_964467875.1 uncultured Pseudomonadales bacterium
CGGATTCCGTCTACCGTTTATCGGGTTCCGGTAGTATCTGCCAATCCGTGCGAATGATCGATTACAGCCGAATCGCCTGATAGGCCAGCCACAGATTGCCCGCATTATGGGGCGCCCGGAAAAAGCCGGCCAGACGTCCGGCAGAATCAAACAGGGCGATCTGGTTGCTGTGCATGACGTCGGCGTGATCATGGCCATGACTCTCACCTTGCTCGAACGCCACGTGCAGTTGATGCGCCAGGGACTGAATCACCTCGAGATCACCGGTCACGCCCACAAAGGAGGGGTCGAACTGACCGACATAGGCACCCATCCGTTCCGGCGTGTCGTAGTCGGGATCCAGGCTGATCAGCACCACTTGGGTGCTGTTCGCCAGGGGCGACTCGTTCATCAGGGTCTGAAACTGCTTGAGCGTGGCCATGGCGGTGGGACACACGTCCGGACAGCGGGTAAAGCCCAGAAATGCCAGGGTCCATTTTTCCTGGAGCCGCACATTGTCGAAGGCATTGCCTTCATGATCCCGCAGCTGAAACGGCGCCAGCTCCTTTGACTGCGGATACACATAGGCGCCCCAGCTCTGCAGTTGCTCGGCGGAAACCACCGGAACAACGAGAAAGCGCTGCAGGAACAAGCCCATTCCCAGGGCCATGACGCCCAGGACCAGAGCCACCGTGATCCAGATTCGATTGCGTTTCGCCGCCATCAGCTCACTCCCAGGATGCGATAATGATGATCCACCAGCAACACGACGAACAGCAGCATCAGATAGGTGATGGAGTACTTGAAAGTCTTGATGGCCGCATGCTCGCGCTTGTCGAACATCAGCATCAGCGCCCAATAGAGGAAGCGCGCGCCCAGGACCAGCGCGCCAGCCAGATAGATCAACCCACTCATCTGGGTGATAAACGGCAACAGGCTGACGGCAAGCAGAATCAGGGTGTACAGCAGAATATGCAGTTTCGTGTAGGCTTCACCGTGAGTCACCGGCAACATGGGCACTTCGGCCAGGGCATACTCGGCCTTGCGGTGAATCGCCAGCGCCCAGAAATGCGGTGGGGTCCAGGCAAAAATGATCAGCACCAAAAGCAGCGCGTCCGGCTCAATCTGCCCGGTCACCGCGGTCCAGCCCAGAAGTGGTGGCGCGGCGCCCGCCAATCCACCGATCACGATGTTCTGGGGCGTGACGCGCTTGAGAAACAGGGTGTAGACCACCGCATAGCCCAGCAATGACGCCAGGGTGAGCCAGGCCGTCAGGGCGTTAACCTGCCAGATCAGAATGGCCATGCCCGCCAGCGCCAGGGCCAGGGCAAAGCCCAGGGCATGGACCGCGTCGACCCGGCCTTCCACCAACGGGCGACGTCGGGTCCGGGCCATCACCGCGTCGATCTTGCGATCCACCACATGGTTGATGGCCGCCGCCGCCCCCGCCAGCAATGCGATTCCCAGATTGCCGTAGAGCAACACCTGCCAGCCGATCGGCTCATGGCTGGCCAGCAGCATGCCCACCAGGGAGGTCAGCAGCATCAACGCGACCACCCGTGGTTTGCACAGTTCCAGGTAATCCCGCCAGCTAGTGGTGGATAGGTGCTGTGCCGTTGCTTTCATGGGCATACCTCCCTTGTTCTCGATAGGCCGCCGGATCCGTGCGAAGTGCCAGGTGCAGCCGTTGGTTGAGCCAGATGAGCATCAGCAGCAAACCTGCGCCGCCGGCGTTATGCGCCACCGCCACCGGCAATGGCAACAGCCACAGGATATTGCTCAACCCCAGGCCGACCTGCAGCACTAACGCCGCCGCCACCAGAATCAGCGGACGCGCCAGTTGCGTGCCCTTGAGCAGCGGCCAAAGGCGCCACAACAGCAGGCTTAGGTACAACATCACCAGCATCGCGCCCAGCCGATGGCTGACATGAATCGCCACCCGTGCCTCGTTGTCCATCAGTCCACCCAGATAATTCGGACCAATGTGCTGGAACAGATCAAAACCCTGGGCAAAATCCATGTCCGGCCAGTACTGCCCCTGACAGGTCGGCAAATCAGTGCAGGCCAGTGCCGCGTAATTGGAGCTGGTCCAGCCGCCCAGCATCACCTGCAGCGTCACCACCAGGATGGCGCCCAAGGCCCAAGGGCGCAGGGCTCGCAGCCGCTGACGCTGACGCTGATCGATGGAGAGCGCAATCGAGGCTGGACGCAGTTGCAGCGCCAACAGCCAAAGCAGCGATAGCGTGGCAAATCCACCCAATAAATGCAGCGTGACGATCTGGGGCCAAAGCTTCAGGGTTACCGTCCACATGCCAAAGATGGCCTGACAGATCACCAGAATGAAGATGGCCAGAGGCAGCTTCAGGGGAACCGCCGACTCGGCCTCCCGGCGATGCTGACGAACGGCCACCACCAGGATTGTCAGAATCAGCAGCAACAAACTGCCAGCGACATAGCGGTGGGTCATTTCCGCCCAGCCTTTATGGATTTCCACCGGCGCATGGGGAAACCGCTCCGTGGCGATCCGAATGTGCTCATCGGTATGGGGCGCGACCAGGAAACCATAACAGCCCGGCCAATCGGGGCAACCCAAGCCGGCATCCACCAGACGGGTATAGGCCCCCAAAACCACCACCACCACGGCAAGCAGGACCGCCGCCAGGCTGAGCCGGCGCAAGTCGGGACCTGATGGCTTGTCATTCATTGTGTTAGCCAATTTTGGAAACCCGTAACAGTTTTTTCAAATCGTCCAGCAGGTCGTTCCCGCTCTGCTCCGGTGCATACCGCATCATGAGATTGCCGAGCGGATCGACGATATAGACGGCATGGCCAGCCGGCGTGCCGGCCCGTGGCGCGAAGACCTGCTCGACCTGCTCCTGGCTTACCCCAC
>CAYXVO010000109.1:0-8418 GCA_964467875.1 uncultured Pseudomonadales bacterium
CGCTCCATCACGCCAAAGTGCCGTGCATAAGACTCGAAATAGGCTTGTAACTGATCGTGGCGAGGATAATCGGGATAGTCCGCAGGCATCTGAAAATCTTCGTATTCCGACCAGATTTTGGAGCTGATGATGTGGGTATTCTCGTAAACGCTGGAATGCCCCGTCTTGGAGTTGAAGACCCAGTTGCCGCCGACCTTATCGTTTTTCTCGAAGACGTCCACATCAAGGCCGTTCTGGATACAGTTCTTGGCCGCGGTAATTCCACTTGGACCGGCGCCAATCACACAAACTTTTGCTGAGTTACTCATTGAGGTGCTCCTGTTGTTATTCTCATCGCCACTGTATCGAGCGTAGGGTTATGATTTGCATGGTGAGGTTTGAGACAAAAAATTCTCAAACAATCGGACATATGTCGGATTTTTTGCAATCTAACTTATGTCGGATAAAGTGTCAACGCATCGAAATTTGGAAGGAGTTACGTTGTGGAGCCGAGCAGTCCAGGGCGCAAGCCCGTTCAGGAACGTAGCCGAGAGCGCATTGCCAGAGCACTGGAAGTCACCGAAAACCTGTTGGTCAGCGTTGGGCCGGAAGCAACCTCCATCCCGGAAATCGCCCGTATTTCAGGTGTCCCCAGAGCCTCTATTTATCAGTTTTACCCCACCAAATACGCCCTGTTTTCTACCTTGACGGACGTGCATCTGAAGAAGGTCGCGGAGGGAGTTCGAATGGAGGCGGAATCGTTCGCCGACCAGTCCTGGACCAGATTTGTCGAGGAAGCCGTACGCCGCACCAGCGCGTATTACAACGCTAATCCGGCAGCCAGCATACTGATTCTGGGTGGCCCGTTCAGTCGCACCTCTTACACGCTTCAAGAGGTCACACTGCAGGATATCGGGCACCAGGTACGTGAGTTCTTTGCTCGGGTTAAACCGGAATTGGAGCTGCCAGAGGAGCCGGATGTTCTAACCATTGCCGTCGAGATTGCCTTTTCCTGCATGAAGCATTCGTACTTCAAATACGCGGAGATCACGGACGCGATGGCGGATCAGGCTATTCTGGCAACGGTGGCTTATCTGCGGACCTGGTTTGAGCAGGCTTGACGATACCCGTGGTTGCTCGCCCAAAGCCGTGGTTGTGTCGAAGATTTCGAGAAACCGGCGAGCGAAAAACCGGGACAGATTTATTTCTATGGGACAGATTTATTTCTAGGACATTCCGGCGTTTCTGCCAGAGCGGGTGGAGGGCGTTCCGTTCTAGGTGCTTTGACACCCGATACGTTACAGGGTACGATCGTGGAATGATTCGAAGCTTCAAGCACAAGGGATTGGCCAAGTTCTTCATGTCCGGCAGTACTGCAGGGATTCAGGCGGCTCATGCAAAGAGGCTTCGGCTTATTCTCGGCAGATTGAATGCAGCGTCAGACGCCAAAGATATGGATTTGCCAGGCCTTCGGCTGCACGAGCTCGTGGGTAATCGCGCCGGAATCTGGTCAGTCTCAGTCAGTGGTAATTGGCGAGTGACATTTCGGTTCGATGACGGACATGCCGAGATCGTGAATTACGAAGATTACCACTGAGGTACCCCAAATGTTGATGCACAATCCTCCTCACCCCGGCGAAGTATTGAGAGAGCTTTGCCTTGAACCTCTGGGTCTGACTGTAACGGCGGCCGCAGAGGCTCTAGGTGTTAGTCGCAAAACTCTGAGCGCTGTGTTGAACGGCAAGGCTGGTATCAGTCCCGAAATGGCTATCCGGCTCTCTATCGCTTTTGATACCTCGGCAGAGAGCTGGCTGAATCAGCAGTCCCAATATGAGCTCTGGCATGCTGAACAACATCGCAAAGACCTCAACGTGAGGAAACTCGTTGCCGCCTAAAGCAACACTTAGCCAAACTGTGCACCGGATGTAAAAACCTCCGCTTCGCTGCAGCTTTGTCACCAGTGACCGGGTGTAAAGGACAGGCACTTCTTGGTGGCGACCAAGGAAATTGAAGTGAAGGGTTTTACTCGCAGCCCTATCTGTCCTGGCGCTCGCCACGGTATGAACGCTTGCCAAGGGGACAGTGTCGTTGCCTGAACTAAAAACAATCGGTCTTTTCCTCGTCACTGCATTGGCCGAGATCCTGGGTTGTTATTTGCCGTACCTCTGGCTTCGCGAAGGCAAACCCATCTGGCTGCTGGTGCCGGGCGCGTTGAGCCTGAAAGAACACTTTGAATTACTGGCCACTTACAATCAGTGGATCAATTCCCAGGTTTAAGACAGAAACCAAGACAGAAACCGGCAGACAGAAACCCAGACAGAAACCGGGACAGATTTATTTTCGACAGAAACCGGCGACGAAACCGGGACGGCGACGAAACCGGGACAGATTTATTTTCAAATTAAATAAATCTGTCCCGGTTTTGTGTGTGGGTTTTTGTGCAGCTTCGCTCCCCTGGCCCATTCGTGCGATTTGAGCTCAATGGTCCAGAGGACTTGGATTCAAGATGAGTCGATGCTCGGTGAGGTCCAGGTGGTCCATCTCGTCCCGACAAACCCAGCTTATCACCTGGCCCGGTGGATCGGGGTTTCGCGTGAAGGACTTCAGCGCGCGCTGGTATTGGGCGTCGGTCGTCGTGGCCGTCAGGATGTGCCGCAGATTGGTCTTAAGCCCGCCCAAGTCATCTTGTCCAAGTTCGGAGCGGAAGGCTGTGACCGTGTTGTTGGAATCGAGGGCAAAAAAGAAATAGTCCTTCTGCTCAACCATCGTCCGCAAGACAGTCCGGACCACCAGGTTGTTGGGGTTGACCAATGCATTGTAGGTTCTGAAGCCATAAAATTCGAAAGCGAAGTGCACGACCGCTTGGCCCGAAATACCCACCAGCGACTGGCCAAAGCGAAAACCGAAGGCCGTCACCTCGCGCGGGATTGGCTCGCCGGGACGCAGCACCAGAAAGCCCGTCTGCTGGCCGCCGACTTCGACCAGACCAAGCGCAAAACACGGCGCCTCGGCCGACACGATTTCCCGCATGAATGGTTCGTTGACGACCAGCGACGGCGGTCTCATGGCTTCTGTTTCCTTCTTCTATTTATAGGGGAGCCGCCGGCCGCTTCCATGCGGATTACAGTCTGCGGATGAACGTCTGAAAGAATCGTTCGCTAAAGGGGCCAGCCAACTGGTAGGCGCCGGTTTGGCCTTCCTTGATGAAGTAGGCCTTTTGATTCAGCGGGTCCGGCGTCTTGAACCAGTAAATCGCCACATCGTTGCGGGTGATCCGGACCAGCTCGGCACCGTCGATGGCCATCGACTTGCGCACGAACGTTATGCCCTTGTCGCTACGCGCGGGATCGGTGATGGCGGCGAAGAATTCGGGCGCGGCATCGATGCCGGTAATAAAGGCCGGTTCACGGGTATAGGCGCCATAGAGTTGATCGGGCGGCAGGTAGAGCAGCGTGACAAACGCATTGGTGGCCGCATTGAGTTCCAACCCTAGCACCGGCGATTCCTGCTGGTAGCCCTGGATCGACAGCTGGGTGACCTCGGCCGGAATAACGATCGGCAACCGGATGAACTCCGCCGGGCGGCAGTCGGAACAGTCTTCAGCTTGGACCGTCGACGCCAGTGTCAGCAGCCCTCCCAGCATCAGGGTCGCGATTGTCTTCAGTGCCATGAGGTGTCTCCGGAAGAAAAGCCCAGTGCGGCGGCGCGATCAAGTTCACCATCCCATTGCCGAATGACGCCAGAGGCGCAGATCCGGGAAATACCATCCTTCGTGAGTCGGTGAGTGATGTTACCGAACTGCATCACCAGCCAGAGGATAGAAGGTTTGCCGCCGGGCGGTGTCGGCAGGAGCTTCACCGCGTCGGTGCATTTGTAGGCTTCGCGCAAGATCATGCCGAATACCTCGGCCGTGGCCTCGTTGATGTCGCCGTCCCAGCCTGGCGAACCGCCAAAGCGGTAGAAATGATCGATCATATCCTTGAGCTTGGTCTTGTCTATTGCATCCGTTGCCATGATAGTTCTTCCTAATCAACAATCCGTGTGAGTGCGTAGTTAAAACGTTCGTTTTTTCTGTGCGCAAATCGTAAACAATATCAGTTGAATATTCGATACGTTATCGTATAAAAAAAGTCTGGTTTTGAGGTTTTCATCGAAGCCGTAAACACGAGGCCCTATGCTGCCCATTTCCGCCCCCAAATGCGTGGGTTATCTTCGGGTGTCCACCGCCGACCAGGACCTGGAGAAAAACAAGTCCGCCATCCTCTGGCTGGCCCACGAAAAGGAGCTGGGGCGGGTGGAGTTCGTGGAGGAACGCATCTCCGGCAAGGTGTCCTGGCGCAAGCGCAAGATTGCGGACGTGCTCGATGCTCTCGGCACCGGCGACAGCATCATCGTCAGCGAGCTCTCGCGCCTGGGCCGCAGTATGCTGGAGTGCATGGAGATTCTGTCGATCGCCTTGCAGAAGGGCGTCAACATCTTTGCGGTAAAAGGCCCCTGGCAACTGGATCAGAGCATCCAGAGCAAGATCATCGCCATGGCCTTTTCCATGGCCGCCGAGATCGAGCGGGACCTGATTTCCCAGCGTACCAAGGAGGCCTTGCGCGCCCGGAAGGCGGCTGGCGTTGCCCTGGGCCGTCCACGCGGCGCCGGCAAGAGCAAGCTCGATGCCTATCGGGTGGAGATCGAGGCCTTGCTGGCCAACGGCGCCACCAAGGCCTTTATCGCCGAGCGCTACCACACCACCCCAGCCAACCTGCACAACTGGCTCAAGAAACACGGTCTGACGCGGCCGCAAGGATCGGGGGACTGACGATGCCTAAGCGGATACCGGTGGAGACGTTGATCATGTTGCGCAACAGCCTGGACGTCCTGCCGGCCCGCAGCGCCGAGCGGTGTCTTCTTGTGCAGGAAGTGGCAGATCTTCACGGCGTGTCGCTGTCCACCGTCCGGCGCGCGATGCGCCAGCAACATGCGCCGCAGCCCGCGCATAGAAACGATTTCAACCGGCCGCGCGTGCTGCCGCCGGCCGATATGCAGCGGTATTGCGAGCTCATCGCCGCCTTGCAGTTAAAAACCGAAAACAAGAAAGGCCGCCACCTGGCAACCGGTGAATGCATTCGGCTGTTGGAAAGCGCCGGCGTCGTCACCCCAGAGGGTTCAGTCATTGCGCCGGCGGGCGTGCTCAAACGCAGCACCGTGAACCGCTATCTCAAGCGCTGGGGCTTCGATCGGCGGGCGCTGGCCGTGGAGCCGCCCTGGGTGCCGTTCCAAGCCATCCACAGCAACGACTGCTGGCAATTCGACTTCTCGCCCTCCGATCTCAAGAAACTGAAAAGTGAAGCAGGAGGCCGCGGCGACGACCGCACCCTGATGTTGGCCAGCGTGGTGGATGACCGCAGTGGCGTCTGTTATCAGGAATACCACTACGTCCTGGGCGAGGATGCGATGACAGCGTTGCGCTTCTTCTTTAATGCCATGGCGCCCAAGCCTCAAAAGGATTTTCCGTTTGGCTGTATCCCGAAGGTTCTGCTGCTGGACAACGGCCCGGTGGCAAAGAGCGGCCTGTTCAAGCGGGTCATGTCCCAGCTCGGCGTGGAGCTGCGCACGCACATGCCCACCGGCAGCGACGGCCGTCGAACGACCGCCCGCGCCAAGGGTAAGGTGGAGCGTCCGTTCCGGACGGTCAAGGAATCCCTGGAAACCTTGTATCACTTCCACGAACCGGACTCTCTGGAGGAGGCCAACGAATGGCTGCGCCAGTATCTGCGGCGCTACAACGCGATGCCGCATCGCTACGAGGCGCACTCGCGGCTGGACGACTGGCTACGCAATCCGCCGCCGCAGGGGCTGCGTGCCATGTGCAGCTGGGAGCGGTTTTGTGCCTTCGTGCGCGAGCCGGAAGTCCGCAAGGTCGGCGGCGACGCCTGCGTCAGTAGCGAGGGTGTGCGCTATCAACTGTCACCGGAGATGGCCTGTCAGGAGGTCACGCTGCTATGGGGGCTACTCGACCAGGAGTTGCGTGTCGAATTCCAGGGCGAGAAAACAGGGCCTTACTATCCGGCGGCCGGACCGGTCCCCCTGGACAGCTACCGCAAACTGAAAAAAGGTTCCGCTGAAAAACGGGCCGATCGGATCGGCGACCTGGCCAAGCACATCAGCATCCCGCGTTCGGCGCTGGCGGGCGAAAAAGCGTCCACGCGGCAACTCCTGGACGCCGCCGAGGCGGTATCCATCGATCCGCCGCCCTCCATTCCATTCGAGCCCGCCCCATTCGACGCCATGCGCTTTCACAGTGTTTTGGATGCGAAGCTGGCGATCGCCACCCAGCTTGGCTATCCGCTGTGCCGGTTGACGCCGCCCCAGATGACGGAGCTCGATCGGTTGCTGGCCGAGACCCTGGACAAGAAAACTGTCATGGCGCGAGTCCGCGCCACGCTAACCGCTCCACCCAAAGAAAAAGAACGTCGCGCAGGAGACAATGCATGTACGGAGAAATGATGGATTATTACGGCTTGACCAAGGATTTCGACAAGGCCGACTTTTTCGAGACCGAGGCCTTCCGGCAGACGCTGCAAAACCTGAAGGCCGCCGTGCGTTCTGGCGGCATCGTGGCGTTGACGGGGATTGTGGCAGCGGCAAAACCACGGCGTTGCGGCGAATTCACCAGACGTTGAAGGAGGACGGTTCTGTGCTGCTGGCCAAGTCCCTGGCCACGGACAAGCGCGCCGTCAACGTTGGCACGCTCTATACCGCGCTGTTTGCGGATCTGCCGACCGGCAAGGACTTCAAACCGGCCACGGGAACCGAGAAGCGGGAGCGCAAGCTGCAAGAGTTGATCCGCAAGCTCAAGAAGCCGATTGTGCTGACGATCGACGACGCCCATGATTTGGACGGCCGCACCCTGATTGGACTGAAGCAGCTGGTCGAAACAGTGCAAGGAGCTGGCGGCACCATCACGATCCTGGCGGCAGGACACCCCAAGCTGGGAATCGATCTGAACCGCGCCAGCCTTGAAGAGGTCGGTGCCCGCGCCAAGGTCTTTCAACTCGAAGGCCTTGGGCCGCAACGGCGCGAGTTCATCGAATGGGTTCTGGCGGACTGCTGCAAGCCGGGCACACAACCGGAGGAGATTCTGACCGAAGCGGCCGTCGAGCTCCTGGCCGAGCGCCTGATCACGCCCTTGCAGATCACCTATTACCTCGGCCGGACGCTCGCCAAGGCGGTGCTCATCGGCGCCAAACCGGTGGACGCCGACCTGGTGCATACGGTGTTGTCGCCCGACCTCGATGGCATTGAGGCCCGCCTGGCTCGAAACGGTTATGGGATCAATGCGCTGTGCGGGCACTTGGGTGCCCGGCGAGCGGAAGTGCGCGCCTATCTGGCCGGGCAGTTGGTGCCGGGCCGGACTGACGACTTTAACAAAGAGATCCACAAACTGGGTGTCTTATAACGCCAGCTCGCTTGGCGAATCGAAGTATTCTATACTGAGTGCTAATGAGTGCTAATGAGTGCTAATGAGTGCTAATGAGTGCTAATGAGTGCAGCCATGTGCAGGAGGGTGCAATGGCAAATATGACACTGCGAATTGATGACGATCTTTATCAACGCTTGGATGCCTTGGCGGAAGCCACGGATCGCTCCAAGGCCTATCTGGCCACCCAGGCGGTCAAACAGTTTTTGGAGACCAACGAATGGCAAGTCCAAGCCATCCGGACGGCGTTGGCCGAAGCCGATGCGGCGGCTCCCGACGACTTTGTGGACAACGACCAGGTGATGGCTTGGCTTGACAGTTGGGGCACCGACGCCGAGAAATCATCGCCGCTATGATGAAAATTGTTTGGTTCAAGCGCGCGATCCGCGACCTAGAGAGCCTTCGGGAGTATATCAGCCAGGAGGACCCGCAGGCGGCCCGGTTCGTCGTGCAGAGAATCCGGGAGTCGGTGGTTCTTCTCGGTGATCAGCCAGGTATTGGTCGCCCCGGGCGCGTTCCAGAAACGCGTGAGCTCGTGGTACCGCAAACGCCCTACATCCTCCCCTACCAGGTACGGGATGGTCGCGTGGTGATTCTGAGAGTCCTGCATGCGGCCAGGCAGTGGCCCGAGCATTTTTAGCCGAACAATAATTTGCGCGGGATACGCGTAAATAATGTGGGCCGATGGCGCGGATAGGATCAGACAATATGGGCCGGCGCCGGGATAGAAGCAGGGAATGTGGTCAGCGCCGGTAGGATAGAGTCACGCAATCTGAGCCCGGAAAAGCGGATAAAAGCGAGCCGGGCGATTTATAAGTGCAAGCCGCTACAACTACAGGTCATGAATTTCGAGGTGAAAAACGGTATGGAAGAAATGCGAATTGTCCATTTCGTCGTCGAAGAGCTATTGGCAAAAGGTCTGTACTATTTCCAACCAGACATCTAACAAGTGACTGTGGTGTCAAACA
>CAYXVO010000110.1:0-7391 GCA_964467875.1 uncultured Pseudomonadales bacterium
CCCATGACGAGGAACTGGCGGTGAACTCGACCCGGGTGACGCGGGTGCTGGGCACGGATGTGTGGGATCTGAGTTACGCCGAATGGACCAGTCGGCGCCAGATGGGCCAGATCGTGCGCTTCCTGCAGCGCTATGTGCCCGGCTTCGAACGCTCCTACGCAATCCAGAGTGGGGTGCATATCGGCGTGCGAGAAACCCGCCGGGTGTTGGGTGAGCACCACCTCAACGCGGATGAGTTGCTTAATGCCTGCCGTTTCAAGGATGTAATTGCGCGGGGTACCTACCCGCTGGATATTCATAATCCAGAGGGCAAGGGGACACTGCTAAAGCGCCTGCCCGACGGTGAAGCATACGATATCCCGCTGCGCAGCCTGATTCCCCGCAAGGTCGATAATTTATTGCTGGCAGGACGCTGCATCTCAGGTACCCACGAGGCTCATTCCTCCTATCGCGTCATGCCCATTGCCATGGCGACGGGGCAGGCGGCGGGGGTCTGCGCGGCATTAGCGGCCCAAGGGTCCTCTTCGGTACGTGGGGTCTCAGTGGACCAAGTGCAGCAGGAATTAGTGAACCAGGGGGCTGACCTGGGCCTGCCGATCCGGCCGATTCGTGCCCGTCACAATGGCTAAACCAATATTTAGTCTGACTTTATCCTGTCGGCTGGTCAGCGGCGCACGCCGACCTTTAGGCCAGAACATCACTGGCAATGGCGACCACACTTTTGTCAACGGTAGACAGCTTCCTACGATTAGCCTTTAAATTTATTGGCGGCGGATGGAGAATAGACGACGGACATTACTGCGCGCCCGGAAGGTTTGTTGTGGAAGGTGACGATTTCAATACGGAGACAGCCCTGATTGCAGCTCTATCGCTGCAACTGGTGTTTTCGCGCCGGACGCACACGCGCAAGTTCATGGGACAGCTCGTGATCGTGCCGGGCCAGTTGGGCAATGCGTTGCGCTTGCCCAGCATAGTCGGTCGCCTGCAGAGCAAATCCGCGAAGCGCCGCCAGTCCGGTCTGGAGGATTTCCAGCATCTTTGGACAACCCTGTCGGAGACCACCCGTGAGCAGGCCTTACAGGACATGGGCTGGTATGACCCACAGGATCTGCATTGGGAGGATGTGCGCTCGAACCGGCGTCCTTCCATGCAAAAAGGCTAATCATACAGCGCCTAATCGTGCGCCTTAGGTTCGTCTTCGTCTTCGTCTATAGAACGACGATCCGTAGGGGCGCCAGCGCCGGGTTCAGCTTCTTTTTCCTTCAAAATCATGGCAGGCGTTATTTCCAACTCTTCCTCTGCCTGCTCTTGTGTCGCCTGCTCTTCGGTTGGATCCGTCCTCACCTCGGCGTCGCTGGTTTCCTGAGACAACATCCCGCAGCCACTCAAGGCTACACCCAGGGCGGTCATTAACAGCCATCGTTTCATTTGAATTCTGCCCCCACACATTGGTCCGTCGGTTTATTGCTCTGGCGATGCAGTATCCAAGCCACATCATCCCTTTTTTATTCTGGCGCATGTCACGGTGGGTGAGGGGCATCGGAAGACGGCGTCGTCAAGCGCGGGATTCCATTACGCCAATCGGCGGAGACGCGCCAGTCTGCAAAATTTACAAGGGCGCTCGTCAATCTGGATGGAAACATGGGGCCGCTGTCTCAGGCTTTTGCTGGTCGCCTACCGGCCGGAATCCGTAGCTTTGGAAAAATACACGCAGTCTGTATGAAATGGATGCGTGAAAGCGGTAGCCAGTCCGATCCTGGGCAGGTTTTGGAATACTGCCTGGCGCGCTTGCCGAGTCTGTCCTAGCTGAGACCTCTGTGCTATAACGACCGCCTCAATGGATGTGCAGGTTTGCATCTGTGGCGTGCAAGGTCTTTTGCACAGACTGCGAGGCCATTCCTGTAAATCGACAAATCTTTCGCGCACACTGCAAGGCCTTTTGCACGAATCGCAAGGCCTTTCGCGCGAATCCCAAAAGAATCAGAGTGGAGAGTTTGATCATGCGCGACCTAAAGGGCGCCTGGCGTTGGCTGTGGCTTGGAATGGTTGTGATGCTGGCGGGCTGTAGTGAGGTCAAGCAGGATCTGTTTGACCTGGCCATGCAGTATGAGCGATCCATGGCCGGCCTCAGTGTCCGCAGCCTGGACGTCAATGGCATGCCGATCGAGATTCTTGAAAGCCCCAAAACCTCCGAAGCGGAAACCCTGGTTCTGATCCATGGGTTTGGCGCGAACAAGGAGAACTGGGTGCGCTTTGCCGGCGAGCTCACGGACCACTTTTATGTGGTGGCGGTGGACATGCCAGGCCATGGGCAAAGCGTGAAGGATCCCGATCTCGGTTATAGCCTGGATGAGCAGGTAGGCTATCTGCGCGCCATTGTCGGCGCCCTGGGACTGGAGCGCTTTCACCTGGCAGGCAACTCCATGGGCGGAGGCATCTCCTCGCTGTACGCGGCTGCCTATCCGGAACAGGTGCAGACGTTGACCCTGTTCGACCCTGCGGGCATCTTTGAGTTTGAAAGCGAGTTCGTGAGACTGGTGGAGCAGGGCAAGAATCCCCTGGTGGTCAACAACAAGGATGACTATGACCAGTTGTTGGATTTAGTGATGGTAGAGCGGCCGTTTATGCCCTGGCCGATTCTGGATGTCATGGCACAACAGGCCGTCGCCAATAAGCCCCTGAATGAGAAAATTTTTGCCGACATGAAGGCTAAATTGTTGGAAGAGACGACTGCTTTTCAGGATCGTCTGGCGCTGATTCAGGCACCGACGCTGATTTTGTGGGGAAAGGAAGACCGGGTTCTGGATTATCGGAACGCCGATGTGTTCGAGCGCCTGATCCCCGGTTCGCGCAAGGTGATCCTCGACCATATTGGCCATGTGCCCATGATTGAAGTTCCCGAGCAAACCGCCGGATTGGTGCGTGAGTTTGTCCAGTTGCAAGCAGAAGCAGAGATAGAAGCAGAAGCCGAGGCAGTCGTACCGCTGGCGACCTCCGTTGGTCCGGGCGTGTAATTCAGTCGCACGCTCTTTGGCCCTCTGCCAACGGCCTGGCGAATGAATAGTCCGTTGTTGGATGAAAAACCGGTTCCCTGATTTGGAGTACGGTTGTACACTGAAAGTGGTTGGGTGTTCTTTGCACAGTGGTTGTGTGTGCATGGTGAGTTCGGCAATCGGCTCTCGGACGCTGGCTTCCGGGTAATGGTTTCTTCTGCTGAGGAGTAATGTGCATGCGCTCCACTGGTCGTTTCGTGTTGGGAGGTGTCCTGGCGGCGCGTGATGCCGTGTTGGGAACGACCCAGGTTGTCGAAGGGGTGCATGACGCGGTACTGGATTCCTTTGGACGTATTGCGCCCATGCCAAGAGCCGTTCCCGGGATTACCCAACTGGTGTATCAGAGCATTCGTGGTATCACCAGCGCGGTCGGAGTCGGGGCCGAAGCGGCTGCCACCGCGCTTGACGCGGTCATGCCTGGCCTGGCCGAGGAAGAGCTGACGTTGATGCCCTGGCAGCTGCACCTGCTAAGCGGCTGTAATGCAGCCTTTGGCGACCACTTTGAGCGTGCGGCCAACGCCTGGGCCTTGCCCATGTCGTTCTGGCACAAGGGGCGTCCATTGTCCATGACGGCGGGTTTTGCCGATCAGATGCCCGACGCCCGCTCCCACCTGGTGGTGTTTATCCACGGTCTGGGGATGAACGAGGCGGGGTGGCGTGATGCCGCCGGCTGGAGTTATGCCCAAGCACTGGAGGCGGACCATGCTAGTACCACGCTCTTTCTACGCTATAACACGGGGCGCCATATCTACCGCAATGGCGAAGAATTGGCGGAACGTCTGGATGCCTTGCTCCAGGCCTATCCGGTCCCGGTCAGGCGTTTGACCCTGGTGGGTCATAGCATGGGCGGGCTGGTGTCACGCAGCGCTTGTTATACCGCGCGCTTGCAAAAGCGCGCCTGGCTTGAGGTGCTGGAAGGCATTGTTTGTTTGGGCTCCCCCCATCAGGGCGCGACGCTGGAGAATATCGGCAATTGGGTGACGCATGTGTTAAAGGCCACACCCTATTCCGCGCCGTTCGCGTTGCTCGGCAAATGCCGCAGTGCTGGCATCAAGGATCTTCGCCATGGCAGCTTGCGGCCCGAAGACTGGATTGAGCGGGATATGGATGACACCTGTCATTTCGTGCCGCATCCGGTGCCGTTGGTCGATGGCGTGCGCTATCTGCTGGTGGCCGGTTCCCTGGCGGAACCGGGCGTCGGGCGCTTGCGGGATATGGTGGGTGACGGGCTGGTGAGCGTCGACAGTGCCTTGCATCCCCATACCGGGTCGGACACATCTGTGAACGCTGCCGTCAGCCGACACGTCTTCAAGGGGACCGGCCACATGAAGCTGCTGCGGGAGCGGGAAATCGGCCGGGTGTTGAGCCAGTGGCTGGAGGCGGGCGGTCGCCGGTAGGATCGGACACCGCCTCCGGGATTCGCGTCAGGCAGGCGCTAACTGGGTCAGAACCCGTTCAACCATCGGCCGCTCGGCGGGCGCTAATTGGTAGGGACTGGCCAGAATCAGCCCGAGCACACGCAGCACCTGCTTCATTTGCCAGCCCAGTTCCTGATACATCAGAGTCGCCTCCGACAGTTCCTGGCCTGCGTCATCCAACGGTTGTCGGGCAAGGTGTTCGAACCAGCGTCCCAGCGCCTCGTTCAGCAGGCCCGAGCCCACCACGATTGCCTCCAGACGTTGTAGCATCAGCCCCGCCGTGCGAACCGGACCCTGGCTGCCTACCGCACTCAGCCCTTGGCACAAGGGCTGCAGCGCCGAGAACCAGTGCGCCAGCATCTGACGTTCCCGAGCCAGCAACTGTGCGCAGGCTTGTAGTGCGGCATCGCGCAGCGGACTGGCGCCCTGCAGCTGGGCTGCCCGAAACACGCCTACCGTCGCGGCATAGACCTGATAGGTATGAACGGTGCTATTGAGCTGCAGAATCGGAATGATCTCGCCCAGCCTCAGGGCTTGTCCGCCCCGGCCCTTGCGGCGAATGGCGTGCAGACTGTCGCACATGGCAACGATCTGACCGACGAGGCAAAGTTGGCTTTCAAACAGGCCAGCAGGATAACCGCTGCCATCGCAGCGTTCATGATGTTCGCGGACGGCCCGCCGGGTCAGGGCGGGGATACCTGGTACGAACGACAAGAACTGGTCGGCGATCAGTGTGTGACTCTGGATCGCACGCCATTCCTCTGCACTGAGTTCGCCCCGCTTCTGGACGATAGCTAGGTCCAGATGCAACATCCCCGAAACATGCATAAGGCCGGCCAGGAACGTGGCGGCCAGCTCGTCCGGCGATAATTGCAGGTGCTGGGCCAGCGCCAGGCTCAGCCAGGCACAAAACAGCGCCTTTTCGTATTCCTGTGGCATGCGCAGTGCCAGGACGGTGACCTTTTGCACCAGCAGGTCGTGCTGACCGTAGCGGCGACACTGGGCCAGCAACTGGGCATCGAGTTCGAGCGCGTCGTGAATCGCGCCACATTCTGGAAACTTGCTGAAGATCTGGTGAAGGTCGTCGTAGAGCTGTTGACTGTGAATGGCATCGTCGACATTGATCGACGTTTCAAGCGGCTTGACCAGTTTATGACTCAGGAGCTTGCGGACAATATCCGGACTGAGGGAAATGCTCTGGCGGATCAGCAGTAAGCCATTGCTGTTGTAGATGTCTTCGGTGGCCGAAACCGTATGATTCCGGTTCACCTGCGAAAGGTGCGTTGCGTAGGCGCCAGCAGTGAGAGGGTCGTATCCGGTCATGGCCAATTGCTGCAGTTAGTGCGTCGGAACAGAGAGGTTAGTGAAAACTTCTTAACTGTAGATGATGCCGCTTAAATACGCTAAAGCGGACGCTAACTGATTCTTTCAAACAGGAGAACAACCTTGGATACCCAAACCCAAACAGAGATCGAAGCGGCAGCTTTTCGCAGATTGGTCGAACATCTGCGCCAGCACACCGAGGTCCAGAATATTGATCTGATGAATCTGGCGGGCTTTTGTCGCAACTGCCTCTCCAAATGGTACCTGGCGGAAGCGCAGGCACGTGGTGAAGCACTGAATGATCCTGCTGCGCGGGAGATTATCTATGGCATGCCCTATGAGGAATGGAAGGCCAAGTACCAGAAATAAGGTTAGGCAATCAGCTATTGCGCCCTCTTATCGAATCGTTGAGGGCTGCACGCGGGCAGCGGCTCGATAGGTTCGTCGTCACACTGTTTAATGAGGAGATCAGGGGCGCCTGCATGGGCGTTCACCCCCGATAGGCGTATATGCGCCGAATGATGACTGTGTTGGCCAAGGGAGGAGCTAGAGCGTGACCAGAATCGGACAGGACTCTTTGCAAACCCGCCGTACGCTGGATGTAAATGGCCGTGAGTACGACTATTACAGCCTGACTGCGGCCCGTGAGGCGGGGCTTGCCGGCATCGACCGGCTGCCGTTTTCCCTCAAGATCCTGCTGGAGAACCTGCTGCGGTTTGAAGATGGCGAGACGGTGACGCGGGCGGATCTGGAGGCGCTGGATCGCTGGTCGCGGGACCGCACGGCTCATCGTGAGATCCAGTATCGCCCGGCCCGGGTGCTGATGCAGGACTTCACCGGGGTTCCCGCCGTGGTCGATCTGGCCGCCATGCGCGATGCCGTGGCGCGGGCCGGTGGCGACCCGGCCCGGATCAATCCGCTGATTCCGGTGGATCTGGTGATCGACCACTCTGTCATGGTGGACCGCTTCGGCTCGCCCACCGCATTCAAGGAAAACGTGGAAATCGAGATTCAGCGTAACCGCGAGCGCTATGAGTTTCTCCGCTGGGGTCAGCAAGCCTTCCACAATTTCAGGGTAGTGCCGCCAGGGACCGGTATTTGCCATCAGGTCAATCTGGAGTATCTGGGGCGGGCCGTGTGGTCCTCAAAGGCGCCCGACGGCACCACCATTGCCTATCCGGACACGTTGGTGGGAACCGATTCCCATACCACCATGATCAATGGCTTGGGTGTCTTGGGCTGGGGGGTTGGCGGCATTGAGGCGGAAGCTGCGATGCTTGGGCAGCCGGTATCGATGCTGATCCCCGAGGTCATCGGCGTGCGTCTGACGGGTCGGCTGCGGGAAGGGATGACGGCCACGGATCTGGTGCTGACCGTGACCGAAATGCTGAGAAAACGGGGCGTGGTGGGTAAGTTTGTCGAGTTCTGCGGTCCTGGCCTGGCCCATCTGAGTCTGGCGGACCGTGCCACCATTGGCAATATGGCGCCCGAATACGGGGCAACCTGCGGCTTTTTCCCCATCGACGCGGAAACTCTGCGCTATTTGCGCCTGACGGGGCGCGATTCGGCTCAAATCGAACTGGTCGAGGCCTATTGC
>CAYXVO010000110.1:7401-8364 GCA_964467875.1 uncultured Pseudomonadales bacterium
GGTATGTGGCATGAGGCGGATACGCCGGATCCGGTCTTCACCGATTTGCTTGAGTTGGATCTGGATACGGTCGAGCCCAGTCTGGCGGGTCCCAAACGGCCCCAGGACCGGGTTTTGCTGCGGGATCTGAAACAGGTGCAAAATCGCCTGCTGGAAGAGTCGGGTCGAGGCGTGAACCAGGCTAAGCGGCGGGTGGCGGCCAGCGGGCAGGATTACGACGTGAGCGACGCGGCGGTGGTGATCGCTGCGATTACGTCTTGTACCAATACGTCCAACCCCAGTGTCCTGATGGCGGCGGGCCTGTTGGCCAAGAAGGCGGTGGAGCGCGGCCTGGCGCGCAAGCCCTGGGTCAAGTCATCGCTTGCGCCTGGCTCCAAGGTGGTCACGGATTATCTGAGTAAGATGGGCCTGCAGTCCTATCTGGACCAGCTAGGGTTTCAGCTCGTGGGCTATGGCTGCACCACTTGTATCGGAAACTCCGGGCCACTGCCCGATGCGGTGGCCACAGCGGTGGCGGATGAAGATCTCATTGTGTCTGCGGTTTTGTCCGGAAACCGCAATTTTGAGGGGCGGGTGCATCCCCAGGTCAAGGCAAACTGGTTGGCGAGCCCGCCGTTGGTCGTGGCTTTTGCCTTGGCCGGCCGCACGGATATCGATCTCACCTCGGAACCTCTGGGCACCGATGCCCAAGGACAGTCGGTATTTCTCAAGGACATCTGGCCGACCAGCCAGGAAGTGGCGGAGGCGGTACGCACGGTCACCAGCGACATGTTCCGCGAGCGTTATGCCGATGTCTTTACCGGCGACGAAGAGTGGCAGGCCATTTCCACTGGCTCGGGCAACACCTATGCCTGGTCCGATGGCTCAACTTACATCAAGAATCCGCCATTTTTCGAGGATCTGGCTCAACCGATCGCTGCTCTGGGCGATATCCGCGGCGCCCGGGTGCTGGCGGTGTTCGGC
>CAYXVO010000111.1:0-8338 GCA_964467875.1 uncultured Pseudomonadales bacterium
GTTGGCGAACTGAATCAGAACCTGATCCCGATCCCGTTGCTCCAGGTCGCCGTGCAGTGCCAGTGCATGCAGACCGCGGTTGCGAAGATTCTCCGCCACCGTATCGCAGTCCTGTTTGGTGTTGCAGAAGATCACCGCTGATTCGGGGTGGTAATGAGCCAAAAGTCTGACCAGGGCATCGTCGCGCTGGATAGGGTCGACTTCATAAAAATACTGTTCGATCTGATTCTGGGCATGGGTGTGGTCCACGCTCACCTCGATCGGATCCCGTTGGAAGCGTGCACTTAGCTGGCGAATCTCTGGGGGATAGGTGGCGGAGAAGAGCAGGGTCTGACGGCTATTCGGCGTATGGTTGAGAATCTCTTCAATACTGTCGATAAACCCCATGTCCAGCATTCGGTCCGCTTCATCCAGTACCGCACATGCCAGGCGATCGAGCTTCAGCGAGCCTTTTTTCAGGTGTTCGAGAATCCGACCCGGTGTGCCAACGACAATATGCGCACCATGCTCCAGCGAACCTAGCTGTGGTCCCAGAGGTGTGCCGCCACAGAGTACGAGTATCTTCAGGTTCTGCATCTGGCGTGCCAGACGTCGCAGCTCCTTGCCCACCTGGTCGGCAAGTTCCCGCGTTGGACAAAGCACGAGCGCCTGAACCTGAAACTGTTTGGGATTCAGCCGGGTTAGCAGACCAATGCCAAAGGCGGCCGTCTTGCCGCTGCCGGTCTTGGCTTTGGCGATCAGGTCCCGTTGCGCCAGGATGTGGGGCAGACTGGCGGCCTGGATGGGCGTCATCGCTTGATAGTCGAGAGAGGTCAGGTTCTCGAGCAGTTCAGCGGGCAGTGGCAGTTGGGAAAAGGAAGCCTGGGTCACGATCATCTCTACGGGTTGGAAAGGCCCGCGCATCTTATCACAGCTTGGCGTTCAGCCTGACAGTAAGAACGCAATCGGAAGCGCGGACGACCAGCCTGAACCTGTGGTACTGTGGCGCCGCGAATAAAGTGGGTGGGATTGGGTGTCTTGGGATTGGGTGTCTTGGGATAGGGGGGCTGCAGAGCATGGCGGAAAGTGCGCGGATGACCGAAGCGGTTTGTCCGGTCTGCGGCGATGTCCGGTGTCGACTTTTTCAGGTGTTGGACACCAAAGCCTACTGGCGCTGCGGGCAATGCCTGGCGACCTACATGGATCCCACCGCAAGGCTGGTACCCGCCGAGGAACGGGCCCTGTATGAGCTTCATGAAAACAGTGGGGAAGATGCGGGGTATCGGCAGTTTCTGGCGCGCCTGACCGATGCCTTGCTGCCCTGTTTGGAGACAGGTGCCGTGGGCCTGGATTATGGCTGCGGGCCAGGTCCGACACTGGTGCAAATGTTATCGGAGCAAGGTTTTCAGATGGCGGCCTATGATCCGTTTTTCGCGCCGGATACAGAGGTCTTGCAGCATCAATATGATTTTATTACCTGCACCGAGGTTGCCGAGCACTGGTACCATCCCCGGGTCGAACTGCGGAAACTGGATCAGTTGCTGCGCCCCGGTGGCTGGCTCGGCATCATGACCACATTCCAGACTGAGGACAGCCGCTTTGCCGGCTGGCATTACCGGCGAGATCCCACTCATGTAGTGTTCTATCGCGCCGATACCTGGCATTTTGTTGCCCGCCAAATGGGGTGGCACTGCGACATTCCGCGCGCCAACATTGTCTTGCTGCGCAAGCCGGGTCCAGTCTGAGCTGGGTGTCGATGCTATCGAGAACGGCTGAACCCTGCTGTACCCTAGGTATTGGAATGATATTTACCAATAGCAGCCGTGCGTGCGGTGAGGAGGCTTGATGCGGGCCGATGAATTCATGAAAAAGCATGGCTTTGATCAGGACGATGAACAGGAGCGGGAGCACAGTCTGCGGGAGAACGCGCTGGAGCATGCACGTCACCTGACCCGGCCCAACGCCGGTACGCCCTATGATTGGGAGGACTGGGAACGTTTTAAAAAAGAACATCCGGACCAGGTTGATACCGAGTCGGATGAGTGACGGTCGCACAGAGGAAGTATTGATGAGTGATTCTTTAAGCCAACAGCAACGAGACGCCGTGCTGGGGTTATCGGCGGAAAAGCGCTATGACTATTTTGTTGGCAAGGCGCTCGAGTCCGGCAAAGTCTGGACGCTGCGTAGTGACAAGGGGTGGATCATGGTCTCCACGGACGGCGCGCAATGCCTGCCAGTGTGGCCCCATCCGGATTTCGCCCGTGACTGGGCGACCGGGGACTGGGCGGATTGCCAACCGGAGTCCATTGATTTGAAAGCCTGGACCGAGCGCTGGCTGCCAGGGATGCAGGAAGATGAAATCGCCGTGGCGGTGTTCCCCAGTGCCGATGAGCAGGGCGTGGTGGTGGAGCCAGAGGAGTTGCTGGATTCCATGGGCAGCGATTAAGCGGGCGTCTTTGTTGAACGCCTAATTCGGGGATTGCCGCTTCAGTTGGCGTAAGCCGAAGGAGCCGCTCAGAATGCGATCCAGAAGGCGTTCCGGTATCAGGCGCTTTAGCAGCGGAAGCAGGGTGCTGCCATGGCCGATTCGCTTCACGGCGGGCGGCTGCCGACGCTCCAGGCTAGCCAGGAGTTCCTGCACGAAAGTCGCAGTCGGCGTCGGCTTGTTCTGCGACGCCTGAGCCCGCTTTTCGATGTAGGAACGAATCGGGTTATAGAGCGACTCCGCTGGCAGGGTGGCGGCCAGGGAGCGGGCGGCGTTGTTGCCGAACTCCGATTCGATGGCGCCGGGCTGGATGGTGATCACATCAATGCCAAAGGGCGCCAGCTCCATGCGCAAGGCATCGGAGACCGTATGCAGTGCGGCCTTGGTGGCACAGTAAGCGCCGGAAAACGGTGTGGTTAATATGCCGGATACACTGCCAACATTGACCACCTGGGCCTTCCGCGTTTGGTCTCCCTGCAGGCCTTGTTGTAGCGCCTGCTGGCTTTCCTGTACCTGCCGGTGTTTCTGTACCTGCCGGTGTTTCTGTAATAGAGGCAGCATCGTTTGAATCAGCGCCAGCGGGGCGAACAGATTGGTTTCGAACTGCTGGCGTACCTCGCTCAGGGGCATTTCCACTAATGGTCCCATGGCGCCGTAACCGGCGTTGTTGACCAGAAGATCCAGGTGTCCGCTTTCACGTTGGATTGTTTCCAGCGCCTGCTGCAGGTGAGACGGCTCGTTGACGTCCAGTTGCAGCGGAATCAGGCTGTCGCTCGTAATATCGGCCAGTCTTTCCGGACGGCGCGCGCCAGCGTAGACCCGCCAGCCCCGAGCAACCAGTTGCTGGGCCAGTTCCCGCCCAATGCCCGTGGAGCAGCCTGTGATCAAGGCGATGCCTGTGTGCATAAACCCCTCATGAACTCGACTGGTTGACCTCGCGAAGCTTGCATCAGAACCCCCAGGGTCGCAAGACCCAATGCGCCGCCGCGCTCAGGTTCGCCGTGGGATGAGTTTCAGTTCGACGACCAAGGGCAGGTGGTCCGAGAAGACATAGCGGTCGAAGGCGTAGACCTGGCTCAGTTCGAAATGGTGACTAAAAAACAGGTGGTCGAGCGCTTTAGTGGGCTTCCAGGATGGGAAGGTGGCAGCGGAAGCGGCCTTGGTGACGATGGTTTCTTCAAGCAGCGCCAGTTCCGCGTCTTCTTTGACATTAAAGTCCCCCGCCAGAATCGTGGGTACATCCTTTTCACCGATGTGCTCGACAATGTGGTGAATCTGCGGCGCCCGGATCGGCTTGTCCAGGCTGAGGTGGGTGATAAACAGACGGCAGTCCCGATCGTCCAGGATAAGACGCACCTCACTGAGAAAGCGCGGCTCGCCATGCCCGGGTAATGGGTGGTTATGCACCGGGATGAGTGGCCAGCGGGCGCAGACGCCATTGCCCTGATTGACGCGCCGCCCCAGCATCAGGGTTGGAAAAAAGTGTTGATCGCGCAGACCGGAGCGCGTCGCCAGCAAGTCCAACTGGTCTATGCCGCGGCTGCGGCGCGATCCACCCTCAACTTCGGACAGGGCGGCGACATCGATATCTTCCTCACGCAGGAAATCCGCCGCCCGCTCGATGGGCCGGGAGTCATGGGGCATCCCGTATTTCCACCCGGTGGTCAGATACTGCCAGTACCCTCGGGTGGTTCCGATGCCGGATTGAAGATTACAGACAGCGATACGCAGTGTATTTGTCATAAGTTACGAAGTACCCGACCCGGTGGCTTCTTGAAAACGTAGTAGCCAATACTTTGGCCAGTAGCGGTCTATGGTAATGTCCTCGAACGGCAGGCTACGAGGTTCGTCGATCAGCCATTGGGCGTACTCAACCGCATCCAGGCAGACTTGCGTATGGCTGGGGGCCTCAATTCGCACATCGGCTTCCAGCACGGTGTTGGAGAGTCCGCGCCGGGTGTAGTTGGCGGAGCCTGCAATGAAAATGCAGCGGTCCGGCCGGTGCAAAAGGGTGAAGACATTATGAGCTTCCTCCTGATGGGTATTGGCCCAGCGCAACTCGAACTCGGTGCGGCGCGCGAGTTCCGGCACGGTGAGCTGATTGGGAAAGCCGTTTTTGGGATTGCCGAAGCTCACCCGGTTCTGATCCAGTACCAGGGTGCCCCGGACACCGCGCTCACTGGCGCGCACCAGCGCTTCGATCAGGTCGCGCTCCGCCAGATACTGGGTGAAGAGGAACAGGTAATCCTTTGGCGTTGCGCTGTCGATGGTATGCAGTACCGCCTGTTTGATCTGGTCGCCCATCAGTGGCGTCACGATGGCATCGCCATCGGTCTTTTCGGGGGGGATTTCCACCGGAATTTCCTTGCCGCATGCGCGCGCCAGCGCCTTCTCGGCCTCAAGGAAATGGCGGGCAACGGCAGCGCTACGGATGGTGACGCAGGTGTTGCCGAAATAGCAGCTGGAATCCTCGAAATTGGAGGAGGTGACCAGGGTCTGATAGCTGTCGCCATCGTCCACGATGAGCAGTTTGCGGTGGTTGCCGCGTGCCATGATGCCTTCGAGCAACGCCCATGGCGTGGTTCGGGTACCGTATTCCAGCGGATTATTGAACCAGGGCGGCATGGTGGTGGGGATCCAGCGTAGCCCCAGGCGCCAGAGCGGCGCGTACATCAAATTGTTTTCCCGGAGCTTGTTCAGATCCGTGATACAGACATTGATCCCGGCTTCCCGCAGCCAACGGATGGGGGCACTTTCGGCCGTGCCATACATGACGTTGAGGGGGTCAGTGATGAACCAGGCGGGCCGATCCTTGCTGGCGAAGGCGTCGACGATCTGGCGCGTGGTGGGAATGAAATTCATGTGATGGGCGTGGTGAAGACAGAACAGGAAGACGTCCATCACCGCGAACCGATCGGCGTTTTCGATCAGGCGGATCAATTCCGGCGTGATCTGGCGGATGTTCCGCCGCTGTCCATGCTCATACCAAGTGGTGTCATGGAAGAATCGGATGTTTTCCGAGGCGACGCGATAACTGCGGGGCGTCCCGTTCACGCCCTCCGGCTGCGGCCGAAACCGATAGTAGGCGGAGGTTCCGGCCACCGCCGCCAAAGCTAAGCCCAGATTTAACAAACCACTGGCACGGCCATTGTGGGCGCCGCCATTGTAGACATCATTGTGCATACTGCCTCCTTGCGGATACTGTAATTGCCACTTATGAGGTCATGGCACATTGATAAAAGTAATGATCTCTCAATTTGTGCCCAAGGGAGACGACTAGAGGAAGATACTGATGGAGAAGCCAATAGCAGAAGCTTGCCTGCGTAATCAGGAGCCAATCGCGGCTACCCTGGAACAACTCCTGAGACAGCCGGCGATGGTGCTTGAGTTGGGCAGTGGCACCGGGCAACACGCGGTTTATGTGGCGCGCCGTCTGCCATATTTGACCTGGCAGCCTACCGAACTGTCTGAAGCCTTGCCCGGGATTCGGGCCTGGCTTGCCGATGAGAATCTGACCAACGTGCTGCCTCCGCTGGCATTGGATGTGCGGGCGGGGGAGTGGCCGGTGGCTGGGCCGTACGATGTGGTTTTCACCGCCAACACGTTGCACTTCGTAGGGTGGTCGGTGGTGGCAGCGCTCTTTGCCGGCGTGGAAAAGGTTCTGCGCCCCGGCGGCCTGTTCTGTGCCTACGGTCCTTTCAATGAAGATCAACGCTATACCAGCGAAGGCAATCGACAACTGGACCTCTGGCTCAAGAGCCGTGACCCCGACAGTGGAATCAAGGATCGGCAGGACGTGACGGCGCGTGCCGCAGGGCACGGCCTGGTGTTTGAGCAAGACATGGCAATGCCCGCCAACAACCGGATGCTGGTCTTTCGGCGCAGCTAACCCAGTAGGCGCGCTGCCTGCCAAGCAAGGTGGGATGGTCCGGGCAGTTGACCCGAAGCCACCGGACAGCGCATCTGGTGGCTTCGGGTCGTCCGTCAGTTCTGGCCAGGGCGGATCCGGTCAATGATGACGGGACGTCGTTGCCTGGCCGCTAGCTGTTGCCTGTCCGCCAATTGTCGCCTGGGTCAGGATGGTCTTCTCATACCAGCCGCGAATTTCCTGCAGGTGTATTTGCTCCTGATGCAGCGCCTGCTGAAATCGGCTCACCATGTCGTCCATGCCCATGTCGGCTGCCAGCTTGATCAGCAGCTCCCAGGCGGCATTGTCGGTCAACTCGATCGACAGCATGGCCTCCAGGCTTTGGCCGACGCTCGTTCGGGGATCCGTGATCACCTTCATGAGTCCCATCGAGGCAACGCCCGAGACATCCGCGTCGGGCGTTTGCGCCGTCGGATCCGCACCCAGTTGCTGCAGGCACTCCTTGAGTAAATGGAAGTGCTCGGCTTCCTGATCGCGGAACTGGCGTATCTGGTCCAGAGGTAGTTGCACCGGGGTCTTGCCTTCGGTCATGGCGGCTTCACACTTGGTGAGAAAGCTCTCGTAGATTCGCACACCGCTGCGCTCATAGGCGAGTCGTTCACCCAGCTTGTTGATCAGCATCTCGGGATTGCGCCCGGTCACCTTGTTCATGACTGACTTAAGTGCACCCTTGACCGTGCCCGGCACAGGTACGGAGCCAATGGCGTCGGCTTCGTGAATGTAGGTACGTTCGATACTGTGATGATCGCGCCCATTGGTCGGACTGGCCGGATACTGTTGCGCACCGCTGATCATCTCCTTGCTGTCCATTGGAGACATGTCGATGCCGGTGCGGTTCATGCCCAGTTGTGCTGCTTTTTCCATGGTTGCATCTCCTCTGATTTAGGCCATCGCCGCCGCTTTGCGGTTCAGTTCCGTACCCGGTTGCCACTGATAGCCGGACGACACGGTATTGGAAGGCGATCCCTCTGAGTTCATATGACTGCGATAATCGAGCGAGGCACGATTTTCCTGGTCCTTGGGCACAAATTGGGTGCCGAAGCGTCGCAGGTCCACTTCCTGATTCAGGGTTTGCCGTACAAACTCCCGGTTGCTCTGATAGGCGATCGGGTCGGGCAGGGTCTCCGGCAGGATCTCCGCGGGATCACGCCGCTCATGTTTCTTGAACAGGTTCATCACCAGATTCAGGTGGCCGAGTTCGTAGTCCAGGAAGCGCTCCCAGATGGCCTTGATGCGTGGATTCGTCTCCGACTGGACACAGCTGTAGTAGTTGTAGACCTCGTTGGCCTCATACAGCATCCATTTCTCCAGCCAGGTTTCATTCGGGTCGAGCAGGGAGCCGTATTGCGTCACGTGCTGCTCTTCGATGGAGGCGATTTCCGCATACAGCTGACGAGCGATTGGGTCACTGAAGGTGGGGCCGATATTCATGTAGTAATCACGGGTCTGGTATTCGCCCGACATGATGGTCAACGCGTGCATCTTGCTGATGAAGGCGGCATTGGTGCGGTCGTAATGTTCACAAAGATCGTCCGCCGGGGCCCGGTGTTCATCAATGGTCGGCCGTCCGGGAATGATGTCGGTGTAGCACTGGAGGATGTTGTTGGCGTCCTGGCCATCGACCCGGTCCATGAGCGCCGAATACCGGTACATATGGTCGAAATCTTCCAGCATGCCGTAGCGATAGGCCTGCGCTAGGTAAGGATCCGGTTCGTTCTGGGCCACAGCGGCGGTTACTTCGATGGCAACCTGCTCATAGCCAATGGTGGTCTCAAGCGGCGAATGATCCGGTGAAAGCAGCCAGTTGATCATCGTCTGCTGGTGATGTTCGACCCGGCGGACATTGGCCAGTGCCTGCCGTAGCTCTCCATTGGACTGGGAAAACAGATGCTGAAATCGATTGGCCTGTTGTTCAATCCCATTCATGAGGATGATCCGTACCCGGG
>CAYXVO010000112.1:0-8275 GCA_964467875.1 uncultured Pseudomonadales bacterium
ACTACTGAAAACGCCTCACTGGTACCGCTAATCTCAATCCGGTTCTCCGTGGTGGTGCCAGTCACCGGGCCGCTGGTGGTACGAATCTCCGTAATGACGGGAGTTGGTGTACTGGTATCTATTTCAAACGCAAAGGGCTCTGATGGTTGGGACGTGTTGCCCGCGACATCCACAATGGATGCGGTCACAGCGAAAGTACCTTCCGTGAGCGACGTGCCACTGAAGCTGGCGGTCCAGGCGCCGAGTCCATCCGCCTGGGCGGTTGCGATGATGCTGGTGTCAACTCTAAGCGTAACAGTCGCAAGGGGTTCCGCCATGCCCCGAAAATCCGGTGTTGTTTCCTTGGTGATGGTGTCACCCTGCACGCCACTGTCGCTTTCGGGGCTAAGCCCACTGATCACGGGAACCTGGGCGAGGGTGTCGATGACAAACTGAAACGCGTGCGAGGCCACTGAGACGTTGCCAGCCGCGTCCTGCGTAACTGCGGTGACGGAATAAGATCCCTCAGCCAGATTTGTGCCGGTGAAACTGGATGTCCAGCTGCCATCGGCGGATACGGAGGCCGTTCCAATGGGAGTTCCGCCGATGCTGAGACTAACACTGGTGTTGGCCTCCGCGGTGCCGGTAAAGCTTGGAGTGGTGATTCGGGTATAGGCGTCTTCCACCGTGCCACTGTCGCTTGCAGCGCTCAGACCTGTAATGACAGGCGGGGCGGGAGAGGATGTGTCGATTTGCAAGGCGATGGCGGCGGATGGACTCGAGGTGTTTCCCGCGGCATCGCGGGCTTGTGCCGTGAGCGTATAGGAGGCTTCGGTGAGTGCGGTGGTAAGCGTGATCTGCCAATTGCCGCCATCATCCGCGCTGGTCGTGATGATTTCTGTGCCATTAAGTAGGATAACGATCACCGCGCCGCGTTCGCCGGTGCCGGAAATGACTGGTGTATTGTCTTTCGTCACCGCGCGGTCGGCGGCGGGATCCGTGTCACCACTGACCGCACCAATGGAGGGAGCGCCTGGTGGATTGGTGTCGATGACGAGGCTGATTGGGTCTGCGTCCGGCGAGACGTTGCCCGCGCCGTCCTGGGCACGCACGGTCACCGTATGAGCGGTGTTGCTTAATGCGGTCGCTGGTGTGACCTGCCAGGTGCCATCGTCGCCCACCGTGGTCGTGCTGACCGCTGTGCCGTCGATGAGCAGCGTGATCTGGGTGCCGGGTTCGCCGGTGCCGGAAATGGTCGGTGTCCCGTCGCTGGTAAGTGCGCTAGTGCCGGAGCCGTCGGTGTCGCCACTCACGGCGACAATGATGGGGGCGAGAGGGGCGCCGGTGTCGATCACCAGTGTAATGGCGGCGGACCACTCTGAGTGGTTGCCGGCAAGGTCGGTCACGCGGGTCGCGAGCGTATAGTCTCCGTCGGCAAGCACCTGTTCTTGATGATCGACACGCCAGACGCCGTTGTTGTCGGCCAGGGCGGTCCCGATGATGGTGCTGTTCAGCCGCAGGTCAACCGTGTCGCCAGCATCAACTGTGCCCGAAAAAACATGTTGAGTTGCCGATGTAATAAGGTCGTTTGGCGTTCCGGTATCGGAGTCAATCGTGATGGTGGTGGTCGCAGCAGGCGCGGTGTAATCCACCCGAATGGCAAACGTCGAAGATTCATCGCTCAGGTTGCCCGCCAGGTCGGTGGCAATGGCATGCACGTTGTGGAGGTCTTCACTCAGGGTGGTGCCGCTGAAGTCAAAACTCCAGAGGCCATCTGCCGTGGCATTGGTCTCGCCGATTGCCATATCATTGCGAAACAGCCGTATAGTCGCCATCGGCTCGGCGGAGCCGGAAAACGCCAAGTTGGCAATCTGGGTGATGCCATCGTGGGGATACAGGCCAGTATCTGGCGTCACGCCCTTAATAGAGGGAGGCGCGACCTGCGTGTCGATGCGCAGCGGAAACAACACCGAAGTTTCACTACGGACTCCCCGGTCGTTACTCTGGGCGGATAAATTATATGGGTTGTCCGCAAGCGGTTGGGTTTGGCTGTATGTCCAGTTTCCGTCGGCATTGGCTTGGGTAACGCCAAGTTCGGTGCCATCGAGAAACAAATGAACCGGCAGGAGTGGGATACCGGTTCCCCGAATCTCGAAAGTGCTGGCACTGGTGATGCGGTCCGTCGTGGAGACACCTGTATCCGGCAATACCGCATCAATAAAGGGGGCGGCGGGCGCCTCCGGTGTTAACGTGAATTCGAAAGGTTTGGCGGAGCGGATACGTTTCCTGTCACTGGTGATGGCGACGAGTGAAATTCGGTGCTGACCGGGACTGAGGACGGCGCGGGAGTAGTCGAAGCTCCATTCGCCGTCCTTGTGGGCGTGGGTCGAACCGATCAGGCGGTTGTCGAGATAAATCTCTACGGACGTGCCCCCGCCAGCACCGCCCATGAACTCGACCTGGTCGTCGGAGATAATGCCGGACCCGACAGGACCCCGGTCCGTGAGAATCGCCGTAACATAAGGCTTGGTGGCATTGTTGGACGGGCCGCCGGGCGTTTCTTCATCGTCGCCTTCGTTGCTACTATCGCCATCATCAGGTTCGAGTGGATCATTTCCACTTCCGCCATCGTCTGGATTGACCACGGCATCGTCACCCTCCGGTCCGGACACGGCGCCAGGGCTGCAGGCGCTTAAGGCAAACGCGCAGGCGACTGCAAGAAAAAGCCGGAATAGAACGCTCCGCGCCACTACAAGACTCCGAAAGCCGGGACGATGACAGGTGATACAGTGTCGTTTAGTTTAGCCCAATCTCGCGCTTATCTCGCAAAATAAAGTGCGACCGTCGTGAGCGCATCCTTCGGCGCTTAGTCAGCTGTCTCGGAAAAGTCTGTGCTAGGCTTAAGCCATATGCTTGGCTGTGCGGCCAGGCTCCATCCATCTCAAGAACTGAAGCCGTGAAACGACGAAAAGAGAATAAGTTGGTCGGTATCAAGCCTGCGGTTGTGAGGTCCGCCGAGCTGTTCATGCTGGTGGGTATCCTGCAAGGCTTGCTGCATGTGGGAATTGCCCAGGCGGCACCGCGAGGTGGTGAAGTTGTGCTGGGCGTGGGCGAGATCAGCCTCAACGGCGCGCAAACGGACATTCTGCAGTCGACCGAGCGACTTGCGATTGACTGGCGTGCCTTTAATGTCTCTGCGGGTGAGCGAGTGGTATTCACCCAGCCAAGCGTGAACGCCATGGTGTTGAATCGGGATTTTTCCGGCTCGCCAAGTCAGATCTTTGGGAGTATCTCCGCCAATGGTCAGGTCTTTTTGCTCAACACGGCCGGCATGCTCATTGGGCCTTCGGCCAGCGTCGATGTGGGCGGTCTGTTTCTGTCCGACATGATGACTGATCTTGAGGGCTTTGAATCCGGGCGCCTGCAGCTGATGGACGCCGACACCAACCGAGGCGGCATTCGGAACCAGGGGATGCTCACCGTTCACGGCGACCAGGGCTTGTACATGGTTGGCCAGTTTGTGGATAACCAGGGCAGTATCATCACCGAAAGCGGTGATATTCATCTGGCGGTTGCCGACCGTGCCATCGTGACGCTGGGTGATTCCGGTATGCTGGGTATCGAGTTGCCGCAGCCTCTGGTTAAAACAGTGGCTGGAACGGACACGCTCATTCTGAACGGCGGTACGATCATTGCGCATGATGGCAATGTCTACATGGATGCGCGGTACAACGCCGCTTTGCAAACAGACGCTATCAATAATCAGGGTATCGTCAACGCGGTTGCGATTACCGAAGGCAATGGGCGCATCTTTCTGACTGCCCGGCCGGAGGACATGTCCCCCCTTGAGGAGGCACGGGATAACATTCCCTACGACGATCCGAGTGATGATGGGCAGGTTGTGGTACGGGATCTGGAAAAGGCGCCGCCGAGTACGCTGGATGGGGCGCTGGCCGACTGTCAGCCCACCCCTGAAACCGAACAGGACTGCCGAAAGAAGAACGCGCTCAAACGGTTTCTATCGCGGCTGTTGGTGAACGGCGCGTTGCCTGATTAGCGGAAAGCTGTTGCCGTGACTGATTTGGAATGGATGCTTGCTTCAGATGGATGTGGTACCTGGACCATGGGTAGCCTAGAGGAGCGCGTCAATTCAGTGATTTATGCTAAGTCGTTCATCACTTAGTTAGTGACTGCTCAGCAACATTTTGTAGCGCAGCTATAATCAAAATACCTACCCGCCGTTTTAGAACGATTGGCTGAAGCATTTGATGTGGAAATTCACCTCATGATTGGCGTCTCGCCGGGGCGCGCAAGGGCCTTGAGACGCAGTCTGCTGGCTCTTGGAGTAGTTCTGCTTGTTATGCAGTCGGCAGCCGTCCGGGCTGGGACTCCGCCTGTTCCGGAACGTTCGGGTATTACGGCGCCATCTGTAGGAGGACTACTGGAGGACTCCACGAAGCCCTGGAAGTCTGACAACGTGCGTCGGGCTGGTTCCGATTTGATCGAAAACGGCGAGGTACATATTCGACGCCTGGATTTGCGGGGCAAGGTGTTTTATCCCCAATACGGAATTACCCCGCAGGTAATCAGTGATTGGGTTGAAGGAAGCTTTGCAAGCCAGGATCCTTGGCTATCGGTCGCGGAGATGCACCGCCTGGCGGATTCTTTGACCGGGCTATACCAGGACAAGGGGCTGACCTTTGCCCAGGTCTATGTGGTGCCGCAGGAAATTGTTGAGGGTCGGCTGGAGCTCAACGTACTGGTCGGTGTTCTGGCGGAGGTCGATGTTTATGACAATGATCTGTACTCAAAAGAACAGCTGTTGGCACCCTTTCGTGGACTGGTGGGAAAGGAACTCTATGAGCCGGACGTGGTGCAGGCGATCGAGAGCCTGAACCGACGACCAGGCCTGCGGGTCTTCGGCATTTTTTCCATGGGCAACCTGTATGGCGAATCACGCCTGAACCTGCGCATTCAGGAAGAGGATCGTCAGGACACCTTGGTGCGTGTCGATAATTTTGGTGTTGACGAGACCGGTCGATACCGGCTCATGGTGCAACATGTGCGGAACAATCTGTTCGGTGACGGTGGTGCACTTCAGGCAACGGTGGTGCAGACCAGTGAAAGCGGTAATTTGTTTGGTGGGTTGAGTTATTACCACCCCCTGGGGCTTCGCCACAGTGTCACCGCGTCCTTTGCCAGCAGTCAGTACGAGGTGGGCGGGGACTTTGCCGAGCTGGGATTAACCGGCGTTCTGGAGGCCGCCACGCTGGCGTGGGGCTATAACCTGGAGCGCACACCCGAGCAAAGCCTGGCCATTGGCTTGAGCGGTGCGGCGAAGCGGTCACGGGTTGAAAGCGACGAATTTCAGTCCTTGCTTGAACAGCAAGTTCAGTATGCGACGCTCGTGCCCAGTTTCGAGTTTTCCCGCCTGCATCAAGCCTACCGGCTACACCAAAGCGGCGCCGCCCGTTTACTACTCGGCGCCGTGACCAGTGGCGGCGAGGTGTTGGAAAAATCTGCTTTTGGCGCACTTGAACTGGACTACCGGGTGCAATATGCCTGGCCTTTTGCGTCGCTAGAGAAACTGCTGGTGGTTGATTTTCGGGCGCTTTACAGTCCCGATCCGCTACCCTCCGCGGAGCGTCGAAGTCTGACCGGCGCGCAGGCAGTTCGCGGTTATGAGGCGGGATTGTTTTCTGCCGACAAAGGTTATCAACTCTCGGCCAGCCAGGTACTGGCATCTTGGAATCATGATTCTGGTTGGTCGGCGCGGCCTTTTCTGTTCATTGACCATGGCTTTGGCCAGCTCAATGACGCGCGAGGCAACTGGGCGCGCTTCACCGCCGCTGGACTGGGCATCGAAGCCGACTGGCGAAAGTCAGTGAAGGCGGGGTTGACCTGGGGGCAGCCACTGGAGCAGGCGACTGGGCGCGACCTCGATCTGGAAGCGGGGGCTGCAAGGTTGTACGGGCACCTGAGTTATCGCTTCTGATCTTGTGAGTGATTTCTCTGTGTGCGCCGGGATTCTGAGAGCGCATGAAGGCGCTGTATAGCGGCTTGTGATTCTATGAATGCACCATGACGCAGTGGACAAAAACAATGAAATCTAAATGTCTTATCGCCCTGCTGGGAGTCCTGCTGATGTGTTCGGGCGTGCGCGCGCAGCCGGACGTTGAACGTGATATCGACCGAATCAAGGAATTTCAGGTCAAGGCGCTGTTCCTTTATAATTTCGCCAACTTCGTGGAGTGGCCTCAGGAAGCCTTTGCTGATGGTAAAAGTCCCCTGAAGATGTGCCTGTTCGGCGCGGTGCCGTTCGGGGAATTCCTGGACATGGTGAACGGCGTTCGCATTCGCGATCGAACCTTGCAAGTGGTTCGGACGACGGATTATGACAAGATCCGCGCGGGCTGCCACATTCTGTTCGTGGGGATCGACCGTCTCGATCGGTTGGACGAGTTCTTCGGCAATATCAATAACCTATTCGTGCTTAGTATTGGTAATACCGATGGGTTTGCAGAAAACGGCGGCGTGGTAAACATTCTGCGGACACGCGACCGGCAAAAGTTTGAGATCA
The DNA here is from genome assembly GCA_964467875.1 of uncultured Pseudomonadales bacterium. Classification (GTDB taxonomy): domain Bacteria; phylum Pseudomonadota; class Gammaproteobacteria; order Pseudomonadales; family Oleiphilaceae; genus JAEZAA01. The sequence goes on from CAYXVO010000112.1 coordinate 6,560, forward strand.
ACCTGAGCCGGGCGATCGAGAACGGCTTGCTGATCAGTTCCGATCTGCTGAGCCTGGCTCGGATCATTAACGACAATTAGCGGCTGTCCGGTCCCAATCCCGCCTTCACACTGTAAGGTCCAGCATGACCACTGTAAGGTCCAGCATGACCAGCGTCCTGATCATCGGCTATGTCTGGCCGGAACCCCGCTCCTCGGCGGCGGGAACTCGGATGATGCAATTGATCCGTCTGTTTCGGGCGCAAGGTTGGGCGGTCACGTTTGGCAGTCCCGCCGCACAGGGAGAACACAGGGAGGACCTGACCTCGCTGGGCGTCCAGGAAGTTGTGCTGGAGCTCAACAGCAGCAGCTTCGATGAGTTTGTCCAGGCGCTCAATCCCAATATCGTGTTGTTCGACCGCTTCATGATGGAGGAGCAGTTTGGCTGGCGGGTAGAGGCTCATTGTCCGCAGGCTGTGCGGATTCTGGATACGGAAGACCTGCATAGCCTTCGCGGCGCGCGGCAGCAGTGGTTGCAGGATGTTTTGCGGGCAGGTGGGACCGAAGTGGCGTCTGCCGGAGACATGCGGCAGCTGTTTGAGCGGATGGCGCCCCTGGATCTGACCCAGCGGGAGGTCGCGGCCATTTACCGGTGTGATCTGACGCTGATGATTTCCCGCTTTGAGATGGACTTGCTGAGCCAGGGCTTTGGTGTTGCCTCGGGCTTGTTACAGCATTGTCCATTTTTGCTGGATGTGGCCGACGTTGAGCAGGAGCGACGGATGTGGCCGGATTTTTCCGAGCGCGCGCACTTCATCAGTATCGGCAATTTCCGGCATGCCCCGAACTGGGATGCGGTCCTCTATCTGCAGCAGAGTATCTGGCCATTTATTCGCCGGCACTTACCACAGGCGCAGCTCCATGTTTACGGTGCGTATCCGCCGCCCAAGGCGACGGCACTGCACAATCCGCGGCAGGGGTTTCATGTGCTGGGGTGGGCGACTGATGCGAGGGCGGTGATGAGGCAGGCACGGATCTGCCTGGCGCCGCTTCGGTTTGGAGCGGGGCTGAAGGGCAAGCTGATCGATGGCATGTGGTGTGGCACGCCCAGCGTAACAACACCGATTGGAGCGGAGGCGATGACGTCACAGTGGCCTTGGGCCGGTCGGATTGTCTCCGGCCCGGAGGCGTTCGCGGAGGCGGCCGTTGCGCTCTATCAGGACGCCGAATCCTGGCATGAAGCCCAGAGCAATGGTTGCGCGATCCTGGCCCAGGACTATGACGGAGCGCGGCATGGCGACAATCTGCTAGCGGCAATCGCGAGCGCACGGGAGAATCTGGACGCGCGTCGCCTTCATAATTTTACCGGTGCCATGCTGCGGCACCATCAGCATAAAAGCACGCAATACATGGCGAAATGGATTGAAGCCAAAAACAAGCTCCTGACCCAATAAGGGCGGTCTGGCCTGTTAGACTTCGCGATGAATCAGATAATCTTCCCAGTCGTCTTCCGCGACATTCCGTTCGCTTAACATTTGGCCTGCCATGGAAATGCCGATCTGATGCACACGCTGCGCGTCGCCACAGACCAGGTGATGCCAGTCCGGCAGATCCCGGCCTTCAGCTACCAGGCGATAGGCGCAGGTCTTGGGAAGCCAGTGGAAATGCTCGGTTTGGTCCGGTGTGAGCTGAATACAGCCGGGCACCTTGTTGCAACGATTGGCATAGTCACTGCAGC